>JAEYOX010000003.1 GCA_023411265.1 Bacteroidota bacterium
GCAGCAACACGTTTTCGAGCGCGGTAAATTCCGGGAGAAGCTGATGGTACTGAAAAACAAATCCGATATTTTGGTTTCGGAATTTTGATAATTCACGGTCCTTCATGTTGATAAATGATTGTCCGTCAAGAGAAATTTCGGTTCCAAAAAGCTTGGGTGTTGTTGGCATATCTAAAGTGCCTAAAATTTGTAAAAGCGTTGATTTTCCCGCTCCGGATTCCCCGACGATGGACACTACTTCCCCTTCCTTAATGTGAAGATCTACTCCTTTCAGCACTTCTAAATCACCATATGATTTATGAATATTTTTTGCTCTGATCATAGCTTCAAAAATAAGGAAATAAACGGAAATATGCTCACATGAAAATACTGAGGGTTTTAATCCTAGAGTGAGATGATTTATCTTTCGTATATTATAAAGTAATTATTTTCAAATCAATTATTTATCATTCGATTTTGGTGTAAACTGAAAAAATGATGTTCTATGAGTAAATAAACAAATCTACATCCAATCTTTGGTTTCTTTTTTAATTTTTAGGATTGGTAGCTCTAACAGCGTTTTTCCTCAAAAACCGATCCTGAAATCGCTTGTAGTGCCCCCTTCTCGTTCTTCAAAACTTCGGAAATTCAAGTTCAGGGAATTTAATTTCAAGAATCTCAAGGAAGAAATCAAGGATATCCGTAATCTGAAGAAAAATTCTGTAAAAGAGTAATACAATACTAGTAATAAAAAAATCCTCTCAAAGATGTGCTTTGAGAGGATTTTTTGATTTTTTCATAAGTTGGTTACAGCAGCAAAGTCAGCGGCTGTTCCAGATAAGTTTTTAACGTTTGCAGGAATTCCGCTCCGGTAGCGCCGTCTACCACTCTGTGGTCGCACGCCATGGAGAGTTTCATCGTATTTCCTACTACAATTTGTCCGTCTTTCACGATGGGTTTTTCTACAATTGCACCCACCGAAAGAATAGCAGAATTGGGCTGATTTATGATAGAAGTAAATGTTTCAATACCGTACATTCCCAGATTCGAAACCGTGAACGTGGAACCTTCCATTTCATTGGCTTTCAAGCCTTTATTCTGCGCCCGGCTCGCCATATCTTTCACAGCAGATGAAATTTGAGTGTAGTTCATCTGGTCGGCATTTCTTAAAACCGGTACTACTAATCCGTCTGGAATCGCTACAGCTACCCCTATGTTGATATTTCCATGATGCAGAATGCTGTCTTTTTTCCATGAAGAATTTACCTGAGGGTGCTTTCTGAGTGCCATTGCAGTAGCTTTGATGATCATATCGTTAAACGAAATTCTCGTTTCGGGCAACGCATTGATTTCCTTTCGGGCTTCAATGGCTTTATCCATATTGATCTCAACTATCAGATAATAATGCGGTGCTGTGAATTTGGATTCGGACAAACGCTGGGCAACAATGGTTCGTATCTGCGAATTGGGTGTTTCGCTGTCTTCTCCCTGTACAAAATTCATTACAGGTTGCACAGTTTTCTGTGAACTTGCCGCGGTTTCCAGAGCTGCAGGCTTTGCAGAAGGCTGATAATTTTCAATATCTTTTCTTACGATACGTCCGTTTTCACCTGAACCTTTGAGTGAAGAGATATCAATTCCTTTTTCAGCAGCCATTTTTTTAGCCAACGGGGAAATGGCAATTCTATCTCCCGGAAGTGAAGATTCATTTTGTGTAGTATCTTCTGATTTTTCCGTCTGCTCAGATTTTTGTTGTGGTTCTTTCTTGGTTTCCTGTTTTTTCTTTCCGCCTGAAAGTACTCCGGAAACATCGGTTCCTTCCGGACCAATGACCGCCAAAACAGAATCCACAGGAGCAGCCTCTCCTTCGGCAACACCCTGATGCAGCAATGTACCGTTGATTTCCGCTTCAAAATCCTGAACTGCTTTATCGGTTTCTATTTCAGCAAGTATATCGCCTTCTTTCACAGTATCTCCTACATTTTTATGCCACTTCGCCACTTTTCCTTCCGTCATGGTATCTGAAAGGCGCGGCATATTGATCACTTCTACACCTTCCGGAATTTCTGACGAGGAAGTTTCCTGCTGATCTGTATCCTTTTCCACAGGCTCAGAAGTTTCTACTGCGGTATTTTCATTTTCAGTTTTAAAATCTTCAGGAATGTCATCATTATCCTTTTTATCATCGGAATTACCTCCTTTTTTTAGTGCAGAAATATCTTCACCTTCTTTTCCGATAATGGCCAAAACGGAATCTACCGGCGCACCTGCTCCTTCTTCTACTCCGATGTACAATAGCGTTCCTTTCATTTCGGATTCAAAATCCTGAACAGCCTTGTCGGTTTCTATTTCCGCCAGAATATCCCCTTCATTTACAGTATCTCCTACTTTTTTGTGCCATTTGGCCACTTTTCCTTCCGTCATGGTATCTGAAAGGCGGGGCATTGTAATTACTTCAGCCATAATTCTAATTTGAAATTTTGAAAAAAATTGAAATTTTGAAAGGGACATTCCTTTCAATCACAAATTTATATTTTATAAAAAGTAAAATAAATTCATCTGAAAGTTTTCAAATTCTTTTATTTCTAATTGTTTTAGTTTTCTAATCTATCAAGGAATGGATAATCTTCCTGCGCATACACGTATTCGTAGATTTTTTCTGTATCAGGATACGGTGAGTTTTCCATAAACTCTACACAATCTTCTACAAAAGAACGGGATTTGTTGTCCATTTCTTCCAGTTCTTCTTCTGTAGCCCAATTGTTAGCTAGAATTCTTTCTTTAACGGTCAATATAGGATCGTTTTGTTTTTGAAGTTCCACCTCATCTTTGGATCGATACGCTTCCGCATCCGACATGGAATGTCCGCGATACCGGTAAGTTCGGGCTTCAATAAAAGTGGGTCCATCTCCTCTTCTTGCTCTTTCGATGGCTTCATAAGCAGCTTCCGCCACTTTTTCAGGATCCATCGCATCGACGGGAAGACAAGGCATTTCGTATCCTAATCCTAATTTATAAATATCTTCGTGATTGGCCGTTCTTTTTACGGACGTTCCCATCGCATATTGATTATTTTCAACTACAAAAACTACGGGAAGTTTCCAGTTCATCGCCATATTGAAGGTTTCATGAAGAGAACCCTGTCTGGCTGCTCCGTCTCCGAAAAAACAGATGTTCACCGCTTTTCTGTCAAAATATTGATCTGCAAATGCAATTCCTGCACCTAAAGGAATTTGTCCACCCACAATTCCGTGTCCACCGTAAAAACGGTGTTCTTTGCTGAAAATATGCATAGAACCACCCATTCCTCCTGAAGTTCCTGTAGCCTTTCCGCACAGTTCCGCCATAATTCTTTTGGGATCTACGCCCATCGCCATCGGGTGAATATGACAGCGATATGCCGTAATCATGCTGTCTTTGGTCATATCCATCGCATGTACAAAACCTGCGGGAATGGCTTCCTGACCGTTGTATAAGTGCAGAAAACCTCTTATTTTCTGTTTCAGATAAAGAGACCTGCATTTGTCTTCAAATCTTCTCCACATTGTCATGTCAGCATACCACTGCAGGTAAACTTCTTTTGAAAATTCCTTCATTTCAAATAAAAATTAATACGCAAAAATAGGAAATTCTTTTGTTTTGAGCCGCAGTCCATCCTCAGTTTTGTTGGAAAAGGTTATTTTTGGGATTTGAATCGTTTTTATGCCGGAAACTCGCGTTACTGAAGGAATCTTTTTTACCCTCTCAAGGTTTATTTCCAATTTTTTTAATCCCATCAATTCGCTCTTTGTCTATTTTGTGTATTTCAGCATAATGAATTATCATTGGAAACAAGCGGTCTCCGAATTCCTGCCCATTCTGCTCGTTCTTATTATCCCGCTGATTGCCTGGATTGTTTGGAACGTCCGAAAAGGAAATTACAGCAATATGGACGTATCCAACAGGATACAGCGGAAAAGCCTATATGTGGCCATCATTGTACTTATGCTTTGCTATATAATAATAAACTATCTGATAGACAAGCAAATAGACTTCACAATGCTTTTTCTGTTCATGCTCATTTTTCTGATGAATTTCAGTAATTTCTTCATTAAGACGTCCATGCACACAGCTATTAATGTATTCGCAGCCGCTCTTTTCTTTGCCGAGAACACACTTCTTGGATGGTCATGGCTCGCAATAGCAGTGGTTGTGGGAATCTCAAGGGTGATTTTGAAAAGACATACTCCTGCAGAAGTATTTGCTGGCTTTTTGCTGGCCTTCATCGTGTCTTTTGCTTATCTTTATACCCATAACTTGCTGAACGGATAAAAAATTTTTATGAAAGTCAATTCTCTTACCCATGCTGAAGAACAACTGATGATGGTTCTTTGGAACCTGCGCATCTTTTATATGAAGGATGTGATGGAACAACATCCCGAGCCTAAGCCACATCAGAACACCGTTTCCACTTATCTGAAAATTCTTCTTGAAAAGGGTTACCTGTCTGCCGAAAAAGAAGGACGAATTAACAGATATACCGTTGTCGTAACCGCCGATGTGTATAAAAAATTTGTTCTTAAAGAAATATTTGAAAAGTTTTATAAAAATTCCGGAACAAAAATTCTTCAGTTTTTACTGGACGAAAAAATGATAACCAAACAAGATCTTCTAACATTTTTTGATCTGAAAATAGAGCTTAAAACATCGGAAGAGGAAGTTCCGATCCATCCTATTGCTGATATCATTCTGAACCCGGCTTCTGATAAGAAGAAAGAAAAAAAGGAGAAGAAGAAGAAAAAGAAGAAGAAAAAAAAGTAAGAAAAAGAAGTGATTTTAAATGAATATTGTTTATAATAAAATTAAAAAAATCGTTACTTTATCAACCTTATCATTTCTCTGATTTTGAAACTATTCCAGAAATATTTGTTATGAATTACCACACCAGAAAATGGATCAAACCTGAAGATCTCAATCCCAACCATACGCTTTTCGGAGGCCGGCTTTTGCAATGGATTGACGAAGAAGCGGCTTTATACGCCATCGTGCAGTTGGAAACACCGCGCTGTGTTACCAAATTTATTTCCGAAATTAATTTTGTGAGTTCCGCCAAGCAGGGGGATATCATTGAAATCGGGATTGAAGCTAGAGATTTTGGCCATACTTCCATTACGCTGTATTGCGAAGTGCGGAATATGATGACCCGACAAACCATCATTACGATTGATAAAATAGTATTCGTGGGAGTAGATGAAACCGGAAAACCTACAAGACACGGCAAAACCCAAATTGAATTTATAGAAAACCGACTGAAAAACAAATCTTGAAAATCTATATCAAAAATATGGTGTGCAGCCGCTGTATTATGGCGGTGGAGGCGATTCTGAAACAATCCGAAATAAATGTGAAGGATATACAGCTCGGTGAAGTGGAAACCGATAACCTAATTTCGGAAAAAAAACTTGAAAATCTCGAAAAAAAACTGAATGAAATAGGCTTTGATATACTGCAAGATCAATCCCAAAAGCTCATTGAAAATATTAAAATACTTATAGTCAACAAAATACAATCTCTCGATATTTCAGAAGATTTCCTTTTGTCGGAATATCTAAGCAGCCGGCTTCATCGGGATTTTAGTGCCCTTTCTAAGTTGTTTTCCAGACACCAAGGGATGACGCTCGAACATTATTTTATTTTTCAAAAAATTGAAAAAGTAAAAGAACTCTTATTGTATCAGGAGTATTCGCTGAAAGAAATTGCAGCCCTGCTGGGATATAAAAGTATTCAGCATTTATCGTCTCAGTTCAAAAATACCACAGGATTTACACCAACTCTTTTCAAAAAAATGAAAGTCAAAAACCGTAAACCTTTAGACGGTTTCTGAAAAATATAACTCTTTTCCTGATATTTATAATTCGTTACGGTCCAATTTCAGGAAATTCGCTGAATATAAAGATGCTATCATGAATAAGCGATATAAAGTATTAGGAATGACCTGTACTGGTTGTGAGAAAAAAGTGTTAAAAACCCTGAATGCCATTCCCGGCGTTTCGGCAAAGCTGGATAAAGATTACGTAGAAATCTCTTCTGAAAATGCGGTTTTACTTGAAGATCTGAACATAGCGCTCCAATCTGCCGGAGATTACCAGTTGCAGGATCTGGGTACGGAAGAAAAACCAACAATTATTCCGCCACAGGAAAGGGTTTCCCCAAGTTCGGTTTATTATTGTCCGATGGAATGCCAAGGTGAAAAAGTATATTTTCAGCAAGGCGAACGCTGTCCGGTTTGCAAAATGTATCTGGTTCCTATCGAAGAAAAAGAAGAATACCGGAATAAAACACAAGCGTACACCAAAACGAATCTTCCTGAAAGTTTTCCACATCAATTAGGTAAATTTTATTGCCCTATGTTCTGCGAAGGCGATAAAGTGTATGAAAATAATAGCAGTTGTCCTGTTTGCCACATGGATCTGGAAGAAATTACCGATGAACTTCTGGAAGGAAGTGCAAAGAATACTCATCATCACCATCATCACCCCACTTCCGAAACGCCAGTATTTTCTAAAAATTTTATGACTGAAAATGCGGGCAAGTATTATTGTCCGATGCTTTGCGAAGGCGATAAGGTGTACGACAGCAATGTGGGCTGTCCTGTTTGCGGTATGGATTTGGTGAAAATTCCAGGGAAAAACAGCGAATTTTCTGAAGATAACACGGTAAAAATTCTTTCCGGAAAGTTCTGGATCGCCACAGCCTTCACCATTCCTGTATTCATTCTGTCGATGGGCGGCATGTTCATTAATTTTCCTTTTCCGCATCATATTCAGGGAATTATCGAATTAATCCTCACCCTTCCCGTTCTTTTTTATGCAGGATGGTTTTTAATGTTTCGGGGCTACCGCTCGTTTATGAGGTGGAATCTCAATATGTTTTCCCTAATTGCGTTAGGCGTGGGCGCAGCATTTGTTTTCAGTGTGATGGCACTGTTTTTTCCGGGAATGTTTCCGCCAGCAATGATGCAGGAAGATCAACTTCCGCTGTATTTTGAGGCAGTTTGTGTCATTCTTACCCTGGTCATATTAGGCCAGTTTATGGAAGCAAAAGCACATCAGAGAACGGGAAAAGCCATTGAAGAACTCATGAGTTTATCACCCGACGAAGCCAACCTTATCATTAACGGAGAAGAAAAAAAAGTTCCGCTTTCAGAAGTGAAAATCGGAAATATTCTAAAAGTAAAACCGGGAGAAAAAATCCCTGTAGACGGCAAAATTACAGAAGGAAACTCGTCAGTAGATGAAAGCATGATTACAGGCGAACCGATACCAGTTGAAAAAGAAATTAATGATAAAATAACGTCAGGAACCATAAACGGAAACGGAACTTTTCTAATGATAGCCGAAAAAGTGGGAGATGAAACACTGCTTTCCAAAATCATAGAAATGGTAAACACCGCCAGCCGAAGTCGTGCTCCCATTCAAAATTTAGCGGATAAAGTTTCCAAAATATTTGTACCAGCCGTCATTGCTGTGGCTATTTTCACCTTCATTATCTGGTGGATTTTCGGTGGCGAAAACCGAATGATAGTGGCATTGGTGAACGCTGTTGCAGTACTGATTGTGGCGTGTCCTTGCGCGTTAGGACTTGCAACACCAATGAGTTTGATGGTTGGAATTGGGAAAGGAGCCAATAACGGAATTCTTATTAAAAATGCTGAAGCCTTAGAGTTGATGCATAAAGTAAACGTGCTGATTACCGATAAAACAGGAACACTGACTGAAGGAAAACCCAGCCTGGAAGAGATGGTAACTCATGGTAACAGTGATAAAAATAAAATCCTGAGGCTGGCAGCATCTCTCAATCAAAGTTCTGAACATCCTTTGTCCAGTGCAGTTTTACAGGAATTTAAGAAATCAGAAATGTCGTTTGATACAACGTCAGGTTTTAAAAACATTTCCGGCAAAGGCGTAAAAGCAGAGATTAACAATCGGCAAGTTCTTCTTGGAAATGAAGCACTTCTCCGGCAGTTTAACATTCAGGTTCCTGAATCCTTAAAAAAAGCTGCAAATGAAAAGCAAAGTTCCGCAAAAACAGTTTCTTATCTATCTGAAGGTGATACTGTTCTGGGATTTCTTGCTTTTTCGGACCAGATAAAATCCAGTTCAAAACGCGCTATCGAAAATCTTCAGAACGAAGGAATTGAAATCATCATGATGACTGGCGACAATGCACATACTGCCAGAACTGTTTCTGAGGAATTGGGAATTGAAAAATTTGAAGCACAGTGCTTGCCTCAGGATAAGATGGTAGCAGTGAAAAAGCTACAGAAGGAAGGGAAAATCGTAGCAATGACGGGAGACGGAATCAACGATGCACCGGCATTGGCACAGGCAGAAGTGGGAATTGCGATGGGAACCGGCAGCGATGTTGCCATAGAAAGTGCGGAAATAACATTGGTAAAAGGTGATATTTTGGGGGTAGCGAAATCCAGAATTCTGAGCGAGAAACTTCTTAAAAACATAAAACAAAACCTTTTCTTCGCTTTTGTTTATAATATCCTAGGGATTCCTGTGGCGGCGGGACTTCTTTATCCTATCTTCGGAATTCTCATGAGCCCCATGATTGCAGCTGCTGCCATGAGTTTCAGTTCCGTTTCGGTTATTCTGAATTCGCTCCGTCTGAACAGGGCATCACTGGATGGAGATTTGAAATAGCACCACGAAATAATGAGCACCAAAAAAATATTTATCGGAAGTTCGGGATTTTCTGAAAGAAGCTGGAAAGGATATTTTTATCCTGAAGACCTTCCTGCTAAAGAATATCTGAAATTCTACGCCCAACAGTTAAATGCCGTTGAAATTAATTCTACATTCTACAGACGGCCAACGCAGAAAACTCTCGAAAACTGGCGTAACTCAACTGGTGAGCATTTTAAGTTTTTTATTAAAATTCCAAAGACGGTGACGCACATCAAAAAACTGGACACAACAGCGCAAGAAACTACGGACTTTTGCCATCATATTGCTCAAGGCTTGCAGGAAAAATTGGGTGGTTTTCTTTTTCAGCTTCCCCCGTCTTTTCAATATACCGAAGAAAATTTGCAGAAAGTTTTAGAAACTGTTGACCTACAATATTTAAATGTCGTAGAATTCCGAAACAAGAACTGGTGGAACCATGAAGTAATTCAGAAAATGAAAAATGAAGGCGTACTATTTTCAGGAGTTTCTATTCCGAAAGATATTCCGGATGAAGTGGTGATGAATCATGAAGATTTTTTATATTACCGGCTACACGGCGTTCCGGAAATGTTCAAATCAGAATACAGCGACAGTGAATTAGAAAAACTTTCAGAAAAAATCAAATCATTTGATGGAACCTCTTTTATTTTCTTTAACAATACTTTCGGGATTGCGGGGATTAAAAATGCTTTAACTTTAAAAAGAATTTTGGAATAATATGAAAAAGAAAAAACTGGTAGTACTATCCGGTGCGGGAATTTCTGCAGAAAGCGGTATAAAAACATTCAGAGACAGCGATGGTCTTTGGGAAAATCACAAAGTAGAAGAAGTAGCTAGTCCTGAAGGTTTCCGGAGGAATCCACAGTTGGTTCTGGATTTTTATAATGCAAGACGAAGACAACTGAAGGAAGTGCAGCCCAACGAGGCTCATCTTATTCTTGCGGAATTAGAAACGTTTTTTGATGTTCATATCATCACCCAAAATGTGGATGATTTACATGAAAGAGCAGGCTCCCGAAATGTTCTTCACCTGCATGGCGAACTTTTGAAAGCGAGACCGGTTGATTCGGATGAAATAATTCCCTGGGAGACGGATCTGAATGTAGGAGATCTGCATAAAAACGGCAGCCAACTTCGTCCTCATATTGTGTGGTTTGGGGAAATGGTTCCCGATATGGATGCCGCGGCGGATATTGTTTCTTCGGCGGATATCTTTCTTGTCATCGGAACTTCTATGCAGGTTTATCCTGCTGCAGGACTTATTCATGCTACTCCCAATAATTGTGAAATCTTTATTATTGATCCGCATCTTCCGAATGATTTCACACGCTCCGAAAACTGCTTTCAATGTGGCGCATCGGAAGGAATGAACAAGCTAAAAAAGAAACTTTTGGAAAATCATACCATCTGATTTTTCAGTGCGAACATGGCAATTCCTATTCTACTTCTCCCACCCAGTTTCGTGAAAAGTGAATCTCGGTACCCGTTCACGGTTTTTGGGCTTACGAGCATTTTGTCGGCGATTTCTTTATTAATCAGTTCGGTACAGCAAAGCTTAATGAGTTGTATTTCTTTTTCTTTTAATTCAGCAAGAATAGCCTGAATGTAAGTATTCGGGTTTTAACCGGTCGTCGAAATCTTCTTTAAGATATTGTCCCATACAAATTTTGATCGTTACATTTTTAATACCCAAAGTTCAGTTTCCCGGCGTACATCATCTAGGTATTGCTGAAGAACCTTTTTCTGAACTTCTGCATTCAGTAAAATGGTTTTCTAATATTTTCATGATATATATTAGTCCAAATTTATTAATAATCTCACAAATTTACCATATATTTGAATGTTAAATCAGAAACTACTTTCTTTTTTTATGGAATCTGAAATTCTTTTAGAAAATTACCAAAAAATTCTATCTCAGTTGCCGGAAAATATCGAACTCGTAGCGGTATCAAAAAGTCACCCTGCGGAAAAGATAAGAACCTTGTATGAGGCCGGACAGAGAATTTTCGGAGAAAACAGAGTGCAGGAACTCATCGCCAAGCAGCCTTTGCTGCCTGATGATATCCAATGGCATCTCATCGGGCATCTTCAAACCAATAAAGTGAAATACATTGCCGGATTTGCAGATACGATTCAAAGTGTGGACAGCGAGAAAATTCTAAAAGAAATTGACCGACAAGCGAAGAAAAACTCCCGTAATATTAAAGTTTTGCTTCAGGTGAAAATTGCAGAAGAAGACACCAAATATGGACTGGAAATTTCGGAATGCAAAGAGCTTTTTCTAAAATGGAGACAGCAGCAATTTCCCAATGTTACAATTACAGGGTTGATGGGTATGGCCACATTCACCGAAGACAAGGAGCAGATAAAGAGAGAATTTACCGTATTGAAAACCCTATACGACCAGCTTTCGGCGCACCAACCGCTCAGCACACTTTCAATGGGAATGAGCGGAGATTTTCAATTGGCTATCCAATGTGGAGCCAATTCGGTGCGGATTGGATCCTCCATTTTCGGTGAACCTTTATAGCTTTTCCGACCTTTAAGTGATTTCGCCCAAAGTAGGATGGGTTATAAAAGTAGGAATGATTATTGCTGCCTGACCAACAGCCTATTCAATTTAAATAAAAAATCAGCAAACATGCAAAAAATCCTCATTGTAGAAGACGAAAAAGCGATTTCGGGAGTTCTGCAAAGTATTCTTTCGGATGAATTAAAAGATTATGAATTTATTATTGCCCAAGATGGCCTGGAAGGATATAAACATATCGAAAAAGAAGATTTTGCTCTTGTGATTTCAGATATCAAAATGCCCAAACTTTCCGGCACCGAACTTCTGAAACAAACACTTCAACTAAAACCAGACACTACTTTTGTCATGATCTCCGGACATGCGGATATTGATATGGCGGTGGACTGCCTGAAAGAAGGTGCCTACGATTTCATTTCAAAACCTATTGACATTCACCGGCTGATTACAAGCGTTAAAAATGCACTGAACAAAGAGAAATTAGCCGCAGAAAACAAGCATCTTCAAACAGAAAATAAAACGCTGAAGAAAAAAGTCAGTAAAAAGTACCAAATGGTAGGCGAAAGCCAGGCACTGAAAAAAATACAGGACATGATCGATAAAGTGGCAGGTTCTGATGCAAGGGTTTTGATTACCGGGCCCAACGGTGCCGGAAAAGAACTTGTGGCTCATGCAATACATGCGCAAAGCGACCGCAACAAAGGCCCGATGATTGAGGTGAACTGCGCCGCAATTCCTTCCGAATT
>JAEYOX010000027.1 GCA_023411265.1 Bacteroidota bacterium
CCGCCAAGGGATTATCCGAACCGTCTACAAATCCGATTTCCACCATTTCACCACCAGTTTCGGCAGCATACTGTACCGCATCTTCATAGGTTTCAAAATTGGTGACTACTTTATAATCGTCGTAAACGTACTCCTGTAGCCTTTCTTTTTTGTCCATAGTTTATTTTTATTTATCATTTAAATTTATTTCTTCTTTCACTTCGTGCCATTCATTGTCCTTCAAGTTGCCTTCCAATTTTTCTACCTTCAGCATCTGACGCAATATTCCGAAAATGGTCATGTAAATATTAGCCATCCATACTAATGCAAAAAATGAAATAATATATCCTCGTCCGTCGTCATATATCAATTTAAAACCTGTAATCAACAGAATAAAAAATGCTACATAATGGCTAAAGCAATACTCGCAGGTAAAAAGATAGAAGAATTTACGCTGATATAATTTACTACATTCCTCAGATTTTTTCTTACAGTATTCCCTTGCTTCGCGAAATACTTCCTCGTGAGTTACCGTCCATGCGATGCACGCTATGGGTAATGCAAGAAGAAATAATGTAATGACCTGATGTGTGAGCTCCATTTTCATACAAATTTAATTTTGAGCTATCGGAAAGTATTTATAATATTGTCCGGTAATCATATATAATTCTTAGATGCAGAGAATTTGACTGTATCTGAGGTACCTTTCGTAACTTCAAGCTATTCAATTTTTCTTACAAACTAAAACTCAGATTTCCTTGGAGTCCATTCCCATTTTTACTCTTTCCGAGGATGAAATTTCAGAGCAGAACGGTTTAACATAAATTCCGTATTTTTAGGCAAAATTTTTTAAGAATGAAAATAAAACATATCTTGCTTTCCACAGTGGTGCTGCCTGCAGTAATGGCTTTTTCGCAGCAACAGGGCGGAATGTGGATCCCAACCGAACTGAATGAAAAAGAAATGAAAGAAATGGGCATGAAAATTTCCGCCAAGCAGATTTTCGATGCCACGAAACCGTCTATTAAAGATGCCGTAGTGCAGTTTGACGGTGGCTGTACAGCCGAAATCATCTCTCCTAAAGGCTTGCTACTCACTAATCATCACTGTGGTTATGACGATATCCAAAAACATTCTACGTTAGAAAATGATATGCTCACTAACGGTTTCTGGGCTAAAAACATGAACGAGGAACTTCCAAATCCCGGAGTTACAGTGGATTTCATTGTGGACATTAAAGAAGTAACCTCTCAGATTCTTGGAAACACTGCAGGCCTTACATCACAACAAACCGAAGATGTGATCAAAAATAATATTGACATTGTTTCGAAATCCTTTAATATATTGCCGGGGCAGAAAGTAGTCATCCGTCCTGTTTATTATGGCCATAAATATTACGCATATATTATTGATACTTTTAAAGACATCAGAATGGTGGGTGCGCCGCCAAGCTCTATCGGAAAATTCGGATCCGATACCGATAACTGGGTTTTCCCGAGACATACCGGAGATTTTATGCTTTACCGGGTTTATGCCGACCGCAACAATAGACCTGCCGAATATTCTCCGGATAATGTTCCGTACAAGCCAAAACACTTCCTGCCAATTTCCATTAAAGATAAAAAAGAAGGCGATTTCACCTTCGTATTTGGATTTCCGGGGAGAACTCAGCAGTATCTTCCTTCCATCGCGGTAGAAAAAATTGTTACAGAAATAGATCCGGCAATGATTGCAGTGCGGGATGTCACCTTGAAGGAACTCGATCAGAAAATGCGTGAGGATAACGCCACCAGAATAAAATATGCCTCCAAATTTGCGAGAATTGCCAACGCCTGGAAAAAATGGCAGGGAGAAATAGAAGGTCTCGAAAAATCCGGCGCTGTTGCAAAAAAGAAAGCCTATGAACAAAAACTGTCTTCACAAAATCCGGCAGTAAAAACAACTATTGATGAATTTAACAGGCTTTATGCTGCACAGGCTCCTTATGCACTGAACAGAGCGTACTATGGCGAAGTAGTAAGAAATGCAGAAACGCTAACCTTGGCTAGCAATTATCTTAGTTTCATGACTGCAGTGGAAAGCGGTAAAATGAACACCAAAACTGCAGACGGCTTCAGAGACAGACTATCGGGTTTCTATAAAGATTACGACGGAGAATTGGATGCTAAAGTAACAGCAAAAGTTCTAGCTTTATACGCCAAAAGAACGCCGGAAACTTTTCTTCCCTCAGGTTTTAAAAATGAATATTCTGACGAAAGCAAGAATTTATTTACCATTGAAAACTGGTCTAAAAATTCAGTAATTACAGGAAGAGGAACACTGAATGGAGCCACGGTTTACAATGATATTAACAAAGTATTTGCTGACCGGAATGCTTTGGTCCAGAATCTGAAAAATGATCCATTGATCAAATTATTTTCCTCACTGCGCGATGCTTACATGAAAAACACGAATGATCAGTACAACACGTACCAGACCCAGATTGACGAGCTCCAGAAAACTTATATGGCACAACAAATGGCAACGGATAAAGAAAAAACATTTTTCCCTGATGCCAACTCCACGCTGCGTGTAACATACGGAAAAGTAGCAGGTTCCAATCCGAAAGATGCGCTGTACTACGGTTATCAGACCACTCTTTCTGGTGTTATGGAAAAATATATTCCAGGGGATTATGAATTTGATGTTCCGAAAAAGCTTATCGATCTATACAACAATAAAGATTACGGAATGTATGCCAACAAAAACGGCGAAGTACCAGTAAATTTCACTGCAACCAATCACACTACAGGGGGTA
>JAEYOX010000074.1 GCA_023411265.1 Bacteroidota bacterium
CCGCCACCTTCCGAAACGACCTTTTTATCCGGGGCGGAAGCTCGGCAGAAAATAAATTTTATATCGACGGCATCGAGGTTCCTGTCATCAATCATTTCCAGACTCAGGGAGCCAGCGGCGGTCCGCGTGGATTGATTACCATTGATTTTATTAAAGATGTGGATTTCTACAGCGGCGCTTTTCCGGCCAAACGAAACGGAACCCTCTCTTCACTTTTTGAGTTTAACCTGAAACAGGCACGTAAAGATAAAATCGGCTATAAAGCCGTGATAGGCCTGGATGATATGCAACTGATGGCCGACGGTCCGCTTTCAAAGGATCAGAGCTGGACGGGGCTTTTCAGCGTGCGGAAATCGAATCTCCAACTGCTTTTCAAGGCGATCGGACTGCCCTTTCTGCCAAGTTACTACGATTCTACATTCAAGGTTTCCAAGAAATTCCAAAACGGAAATGAACTGTACTTCATCGGCTTAGGTGCTGTGGATGAGTTTAAATTCAATGAAAATGCAAAAAATACACTGAGCAATCAGACCCTGATTGAAAGGCTTCCCGTTTCGCCACAGTGGAATTATACCATTGGTGCAGGGTATCGTCATCTGGCGGAAAACGGCAACTGGCTTTTTACTTGGAGCAGAAATATGCTCGACAATAAAGCAACGAAATATTACCGGAATATTGAAACCCCGCAGAATCTCCTCACCCGTTACCACTCTCAGGAAAGCGAAAATAAAATCCGGATCGATCGAAACTTCCGACTTGGCGATTTTCAATTGAGCGCAGGTACGAACGTCAATTTTGCACGTTATTTCAATGATTCTGATCTGAGGATCATCACCCAGAACGGCCCGGTAATCGACAATTATCTTTCCGATCTCAACCTGACACAATTTGGTTTCTATCTGCAGGGTTCACGGAAACTGCTTGATGGTAAACTGGAACTTTCAGGGGGACTAAGAGTCGATGGAAGCGACTATTCTAATTTGACGTCCAATCCTCTGGAGCAATTTTCACCCAGAATTTCTGCCAGATACCGTTTTGCAGAACGTTTTGCCCTCAACCTGAACGGGGGAATTTACCACATGCTGCCTTCTTACACGGCGTTAGGATTTCTCCAGAACGGAAATCTGATCAATCAGAATACGTTGAAATACATCCGAAATGAGCAGATTGTGGGAGGTGTGGAATTTAACGGAAAAAATAACCTCAGAATCACTGCTGAAACCTATTACAAGAGATACAAAAACTATCCATTCTCGCTTCGCAACGGGATTTCCCTGGCCAATATAGGCGGCGATTTCGGGGTAGTAGGCGCCGAACCTTTGGACAGCCGGGGCGTGGGTGAAACCTACGGTGTTGAAATTCTGGCACAAAAAAGAACCCTGAACGATTTCTACGGTATTGCATCTTATACTTTCGGACACTCTCAATTCAGTGACATCAACGGAAGTCTGATGCCTTCCAGTTGGGACAGCCGTCATATCATTTCACTGACGGGCGGTAAATATTTCAGCCGAAACTGGAATATCGGGGCTAGGTTCAGAATGCAGACCGGTCTTCCGGAAACACCTTATGATATTGCCCGAAGCCAGCTGGTGAACGTGTGGAATATTGCGAATGCGCCGGTGTCCGACTATGCGCTGTTGAATTCCCAGCGCGGAAATGTAGTGCATCAGCTCGACATCAGAGCCGAAAAGAAATGGATTTTCAATAAATGGCAGATGACTTTCTATGTAGATGTAGTGAACGCCTATGGTTCCAAAAGCCCCAGCAGGCTCCCGGTTATTGCCCTAGAAAGGGATCCCGCCGGAAACGGAATCATTACCAATCCCGGAGCACCGCAAAATGAACAAGTGTATCAGCTGAATTATGGCGAAAACGACGGCTCCACACCGCTGCCGTATTTCGGATTTATTTTTGAGTTTTAATATAAAGAGAAACAGCGTTCGGCGACAGCTGCCTCTGATTGGGAAAAACGCTTCCTGTAAATCATATTGGTGGTTTTTATCCCAGAGAAAAAGCTACTGTAACCTCAACTAAAAATCCCGGCTTTAACCGGGATTCTTGTTTATATTAATTCAAAATTTACATCTTCGCATAGTTTTCGAAGAACAGCGGGATGCTTTCTATTCCTTTGTAGAAATTGAAAAGTCCGTAGTGCTCGTTGGGTGAATGGATGGCGTCCGAGTCCAGCCCGAAGCCCATCAAAACAGATTTCGCTCCCAAAACCTGTTCGAACATCGCAGTGATGGGGATACTTCCGCCGCTTCTGTACGGCAGCACTTCTTTCCCGAAAGCAGTTTCCATCGCTTTTTTAGCTGCTAAGAATTCTTTGGTGTCGCCCGGCAATACGTACGGCATTCCGCCATGATGCGGAGTCACCTTTACTTTTACATTATCGGGAGCTATTTTCTCAAAATACCTGGTGAATTTTTCAGTAATCTCCTCCGGAGTCTGGTAAGGCACCAGTCTCATCGAAATCTTGGCAAAAGCTTTGGAAGGAATCACGGTTTTGGCACCATCGCCGGTGTAGCCGCCCCAGATCCCGTTGCAGTCGAGTGTCGGACGGATGGAAGTTCTTTCCAAAGTGGTAAAGCCCTGTTCGCCTTCCACTCCTTTCAGGCCGATGGATTTCTTAAATTCTTCCTGGTCGTCTTTCAGCTTGCGCATTTCCGCTCTTTCTCCTTCAGAAAGTTCGAGGACATTATCGTAAAAACCATCGATGGTGATGCGTCCGTTTTCATCAATCAGCTTTGCAATCATTCTGGACAGCACATGAATCGGATTCGGCACCGCACCGCCGTACAGGCCGGAATGCAGGTCTCTTCCGGGGCCTTCCACTTCTACTTCCATATAACTGAGGCCGCGCAAGCCGGTCGTTACCGTTGGCTGGTCTTTGGAATACAAACCGGTATCTGAAATAAGGATGCAATCGCAGGACAGTTTTTCCTTGTTTTCGTTCACAAAATCGCCCAGACTTACCGAACCTACTTCCTCTTCCCCTTCTATAATGAATTTCACATTGCAGGGCAGGGTATTGGTTTTCATCATCGCTTCAAATGCTTTGATGTGCATGAAGAACTGGCCTTTATCATCAGCCGCTCCGCGGGCAAAAATGGCACCGTCCGGATGTATTTCCGTTTTCTCGATATACGGCTCGAAAGGTGGTTTTTTCCACAGGTCCAGCGGATCCGGCGGCTGCACATCGTAATGTCCGTACACCAGGACAGTGGGCAGATTTTTATCCAGTATTTTTTCCCCGTACACGATGGGATACCCTTTGGTGGGGCATACTTCTACTGCATCGGCACCGGCATTCTTCAGATGTTGTGCACAGATTTCCGCACACTTCAGCACCTCGTCTCTGTACGCCGGGTCTGCACTGATAGAAGCGATTTTCAGCAATTCAAAAAGTTCATCAATATACCGTTGTTTGTTCTCCTGAATGTAATTCAATGTTTCCTGCATTTTTATAAATAATTTAATGGATTGGTCATGGGAGCCGCACTACGCTGCTGCTCCGGTAAAAATAAAAAAAATGCCCTGCACAGGCAAGGCAAAAGGCTGTTATTTGATCATGAATCTTCTCAAAAATAAATGTTAAGGAGTTTGCTGTAGCGAATCCGGTCTCATTTCCAGGGCTGTTGGTCCGGCTACAGTATCTTCTGTAGTCGCAGGCAATGCCACGGCTTCCGGTGTTTCTGTTCCGCGGGTTTCAGTATTGTCATACCGGTCTATTCCGTCCTGCATTCTCAGGACACCCTGGTTGCCTCCTTCAGGTACTTTCTTACAGCTGACGGCCAACATAGCTATGGCTATTCCTAATCCTAATGTTTTCATAATCTTTATTTCTAATGTTCAAAAAGAAGACTTGGTCTCTAAAATTTCCCAAAAATAAGAAATAAAGCGGGGTTGCACAAAACTTTTTAT
>JAEYOX010000099.1 GCA_023411265.1 Bacteroidota bacterium
CACGGTCGGTAATGATTTTTGCTGATTCCACTTCTCCGTAGTTTTCGAAAAGTGCTTGTAACTCGCTCTCAACTGTATTGTAGTTAAGATTTGAAATAAAAATGTTCATAATAAAAAATTAAAAAAAGTTGATTAAATAGCGGAAATCAATTAAACGGACATATGAACATTGATTGAATTTCTCATTAAATAATTGGGTGCAAGATACAATTATATTTTAAATCTGTTGTTTTTTCTTGTTACAGAAATATTAAATTTTAAACGATTGATTTTCAACCAATTTGAACCGGAATCAATTGCTGCGGAAGATAGGTTTCAGCAAAAATTTTTCTAGCTTCCTCCGTAAAAACGGTAAGATCCTGATATCTGTTAGAAAAATGTCCAAGAATAAGCTTTCCAACCTGTGCTTTTCGTGCCACCCTCGCCGCTTCTAGGGCGGTGCTGTGCCCGGTATACTGTGCCATTTCGCTGAGATCATGTAAAAAAGTAGCTTCGTGATACAGCACATCAACCTTCTGAATAACAGGAATTATATCTTCTGAATAACGGGTATCACTGCAAAAGGCATAAGAAACCGATTTGGATGGATCGGTAGTTAGCACTTCATTTTTCAGAACATATCCATCTTTCAAAATAAAATCTTTTCCCAGTTTAAGCTGGTGATAATCACAGGTTTCAATTTCAGGATATTTTAAAATCTCTTTTATATTAAGATGCCGAGGTTTCGGTTTTTCCTGAAAAAGAAAACCGTTACAATAAATCCTGTGGTCCAGCGGAATTGTAAACACTTGCACTTTCTGGTCTTCGTAAATTTTCTCTGAAACCGTGCTACTCAATTCATGATACACAACTTCAAAACCGCGATGGGTTTCCGTCAACCTGAAAATGGTTTGCAGCATTTCTGCAATTCCTTTCGGGCCATAGATGTGCAAAGGCGTTTCTCTTCCCAGCAACCGGAAAGAAGCGATGAGCCCAGGCAATCCAAAACAATGATCACCATGAAGATGCGAAATAAAAATATGGTTGATTTTTGTAAATCTTGCTCTTGCTTTTCTAAGTTGCACCTGGGTACCCTCACCGCAATCGATCAGGAACTGACGTTCTTCCATTTCCAACAGTTGAGCTGTGGGTGCAGAATTGACAGTGGGTATTGCGGAATTAAAACCGAGAATGGTAAGGTACGTACTCAAAAAAACAGGGCTTTCGCTATTAATAATTCCGTAAAAATAGGAAAAAATCAACTACGGCGGAAATTACAGTTTGAAAGCGTGCACAAACTGATCCAGTGCTTTTTTCCGGTGGCTGATCTTGTTTTTTTCGCTGGGGTGCATTTCTGCGAACGTCTTCTCATATCCGGCGGGAACAAAAATAGGGTCATAACCGAAACCCTGAACGCCTTTGTTTTCATCTAATAAATTTCCAAATACTTTTCCCTCAAAAAACGCCGGACCTTGTTCCGTATAATAACACAACACAGTAACAAAATAAGCTGAGCGCTCTGTCTTCCCTGACATTTCTTCCAGAACTTTAGCTATATTTTTCTGAAAATCATGATCTGAAGCATATCGTGCGGAGTAAATTCCTGGTCTGCCGTCTAGCGCATTCACCACCAGTCCGGAATCATCTCCCACACTCGCAATTCCTGTCTTATCAAAACAATACTGTGCTTTGATCAGTGCATTTTCATGAAAAGTAGTTCCATTTTCTTCAATTTCATCATGCAGATGATAATCGGTGAGGCTTTTAACCAGAAACCCGGAACCGAGAATCTGCTGAATTTCCTCTTTTTTATGAATATTATGTGTGGCGAATAAAATTTCTTTCATTTTCAATAATTATTATTAGAATCCTGTTTCCCGGGATTGAAATTTTTCAACAAATATCCAAATCCCGCCACCATTAGAACGCCAATGGCCAGCAGAATATATTCTGATACTGAGAATGCCTCTGCAAAACTTTCCGTTCCGGTATAAACGATGATTAAAGTAGAAACGAGATTATTGAAAGCGTGCAACAAAACCGGCATAAGCAGAGAACGTGTAACTTCATACACCCATCCTAAAACGACTCCCAAAAGCATTGCTCCCACAAATTGCCAAGGATTAAAATGCACTAAACCAAAAAGAAATGCACTGATCCAAATAGCAGTAGTGGATTTCATTCCGTTATTGACCAATCCTTTTTGTATGATCCCGCGAAAAACAATTTCTTCAAAAACAGGAGCCATCACTACAGCCAGGACAATCATCACCGAAATATCGCTGGATAGCATCTCCATTTGCATCGAAAACCATTCGTACATAGGTCCGAATACTGGTCCTGTAACGGGAATTTGTGAAGTGAGAAATTCAGCTGTCAGCATCATTCCGAACATCAGTGGGAATACCACTAGATATGTTTTCAGACCGGGAGAACGCATGGGAAAATCAAGTTTTCGTCCGGTTTCGGGTCTGCAAATAAAAAGATCAAAAGCGATGATCGCTCCCATCCACATCACGGCATTGGAAACTAAAAGAAAAAAGAAATCATACTGAAAATTTTTTCCCATCGATAACATCCACATCACATTCAGCACACTTACAGCCAAAGTAGGAAGAACAGCACCAGCGACTAAGATGAAAAAGCCTTTCCAGTCGAAAATAAACAGAGGCATATTTTTTTCAAAAGCCATTTTTAATTATTTCCGGGCAAAGATAGCAAACTTTGAATACTCAAGTTTTCTGTTCTCAGGTAAAATACCGATTTTTGCAACCATAAAATTCAATATGTCAAACCTCATCAAAGAAATACAAAAACGGAAAACCTTCGGTATTATATCGCATCCCGATGCCGGAAAAACTACCCTTACTGAAAAACTGCTTCTTTTCGGCGGTGCTATTCAGGAAGCCGGAGCGGTAAAATCTAATAAAATAAAAAAAGGTGCTACTTCCGACTTCATGGAAATTGAGAGACAAAGGGGTATTTCTGTAGCCACTTCGGTTCTGGCATTTGAATACAAAGGGTTCAAAATCAATATTCTGGATACACCCGGACATAAGGATTTTGCTGAAGATACTTATCGAACTTTAACAGCGGTTGATTCCGTAATTGTTGTGATTGATGTGGCAAAAGGTGTGGAAGAGCAAACCGAAAAACTGGTACAGGTATGCCGGATGAGAAATATTCCGATGCTGGTATTCATTAATAAATTAGACCGTGAAGGAAGAGACGCTTTCGACCTGCTTGATGAAGTGGAACAGAAACTGGGACTCACCGTAACTCCTCTGTCGTTGCCAATCGGTATGGGATCCGATTTTCAGGGAATTTATAATATCTGGGAAAAAAACATTGAGTTCTTTCTGGAAGAAAAGAAACAAAAAGTGGGAGCTTCCGTGAAAATTACTGATATTCAGGATGTAGAAGTGGATGAAATGATTGGCAAAAAAGCTGCGTCCACTCTTCGTGAAGAACTGGAACTGGTGGAATCCGTTTATCCCGAATTTAACAGGAACGATTATATAGAGGGAAATTTGCAACCGGTTTTCTTCGGGTCTGCACTTAATAATTTCGGAGTTCGTGAACTTCTGGATGCTTTTATTGAGATTGCGCCGATGCCTCAGCCCAAGGAGTCGGATATCCGGCTGGTTCGCCCGGAGGAGGAGAATTTCACAGGATTTGTTTTTAAAATTCACGCCAATATGGACCCCAAACACCGTGATCGCCTGGCGTTCGTTAAAATTGTTTCGGGCACTTTTAAAAGAAATGAAAATTACCTACTGGTTCGTGAAGGAAAAAAAATAAAATTTTCGGCACCCAATGCTTTTTTCGCAGATAAAAAAGAAGTGGTAGAAGAAAGTTTTCCGGGAGATATTGTCGGTTTGCACGACACCGGAAATTTCCGGATCGGCGATACGCTTACGGCCGGCGAAAAACTTTCCTTCAAAGGAATACCGAATTTCTCACCGGAACATTTCAGATATATCAACAATAATGATCCTCTGAAAGCCAAACAGCTGGCAAAAGGTATTGATCAACTTATGGATGAGGGTGTGGCCCAACTCTTTACGCTGGAAATGAACGGCCGGAAAATCATTGGAACAGTTGGCGCATTACAATACGAGGTAATTCAATACCGCTTGGAACATGAATACGGCGCAAAATGCACCTATGAACCGCTTTCTATACACAAAGCCTGCTGGGTGGAAGCAGATGAGAAATCTGAAGAATTTAAGGAATTTGCCAGATTAAAACAGCGGTTTATGGCTCGTGACAAATACGGTCAACTGGTGTTTCTTGCCGATTCTTCCTTCACAATTCAAATGACCCAAGAGAAATTCCCGAATGTGAAACTGCATTTTATTAGCGAATTTTCTCAATAAAATAAAGTTTTGTCTTATCGGAGTCGATCTACTTTAATGCAAAAATTATATTTCTCAGGCTGTCTTTTACCTCCAAAGTTAGAATATAATTAAATGGATTTTTGGATAAATGCTCAGGCTTGGCGATCCCAGCTCTGTTTCATGCGGACCCAGTTGTTTTGAAATGGCCACTGTTGATTTTCGTAATTTTGTGTATCGAATGACTAAAAAAAACATTTTCTACTATTTTTTGATTATAACAGTTTCTATTCTGTTGTTTTCGTGTAATACTAAACACCGAATCTGGGTAGGCAAGGGAACAGAACAGAAAATTTTCAACTTGAAATATGGGGAACACAAAAAACAGAACTTGGATATTTTTCTGCCTCCCTATTACACTCCGGATACACCAGTAGTAATGCTGGTACACGGTGGTTTTTGGAAATTCGGACGTAAGCAGAAAATGATACAGATACAGAATTTTCTTCACCGCCACCGCATTCCTACCGTGAATATCAACTACCGTTTGGTAAGCAAAAGACACAAAATAACTTACCGTGAACAATTGCAAGATATTGGCATGGCAATCCAAAAATTCAATTCACTCTCAGCAAATGCTGACCTGATGAGGGACCATTATATTCTTCTGGGGGAAAGTTCGGGGGCGCATCTCGCATTATTATACGGTTACCGAAATCCGGATCAGGTCAAGAAAATCATTTCTCTGAGCGGCCCTTCAGATTTTTATTCAGAAAAATATCTCAATTCGCTGTATTCCCGTTATACTTCACCAACGATTGAAGATGTAGTAGGTGAAAGATTTGACCGGAAAAATTTTTCAGAAAAATTCAAAGAAGCCAGCCCTATTTCGCAAATTACCCCAGTTCCTACGCTTATTTTTCAGGGAGCCAGAGATCCTTTGGTTCATAAAAATCAAGGAATTGCTTTGGACAGTGCTTTGAGTGCAATGGAGATTCCTCACCGTTTTATTTTCATGGCGGGAACAGGACACACACCGCGACTGTACAGCAAAAAAAAGCGGGACAGCATTATACTTCCCTCCATATTGGAATGGATTCAAAATTAAGGCTGGTTGGGCATATCCGGTTCTTCATGTTTTCCAAAAACGATTTTGAAAATGACAGGCAATGTGGTGAAAACGATAAGAATGAGGATAATGAGCTCGAGGTGTGCTTTCAGATCAATTCCAAACTGGTCGATGAAAAGCTTGTCCAGATAATGTCCGGCAAACACCAGTGAAAAAGACCAGAGTAATGCCCCCAAAACATTGTCGAGCAAAAAACGTCCTTTATTCATGCCTACAATCCCTGCAACTATCGGAACGAAAGTTCTTACGATTGGGAGAAACCTAGCCAAGATAATGGCTAAACTGCCATGTTTAGCGAAGAAATTATGCGCCTGATACAGATATTTTTTCTTATAAAAGAATGTATCCTTTTTTTTGTAAAGTGTAGGGCCGGCTTTTCTTCCGAACCAATAACCTACTTCATTACCAATGATGGCCGCTATCGCAATAGAAAGTGCCAACAGGGTGGTATCCAGAAAATCGCTTCCTGTAGAACCGTAAGCAGAACTGATCATTTCAACAGAATAGATTCCGGAGATAAACAGAAGACTGTCACCCGGAAGGAAAAAACCTATAAACAAACCTGTTTCGGCAAAAATAATGAAAAGTATCAGCCAATAACCACCTAGCTTGATGTAAAATTCAGGATTTAAAAGATCTTTCCAGCTATCAAAATGCTCCATTAATTTTTTAGATTTGGGCAAAAATAATGTAATTACAGCTTCCATGAAAATTATTAAGACTTTTTTAACAACCCGTTCTATTAATGGAAAAACCTTCAGAAACTGAAGGCAGCAATTTCCGATTGGTACATTTTGCGTAAACGAATTCTTATGGCGAGGAAATGGGTGCTTTGTCATTCTACAGAAACTAAAATATTCTGCTTTATTTCACGCAGATTCAGCAGATCGTAGTGAAAATGCTGTGGATTTTGATATTCACAGATTCAGTGAGGTGAATATGCTGATGTTCGAATGAATAAGCCGAGAAATGACTTACGGGATTTAACAAAATCATTCAATCTATCATTTTGTTTGCAATTTTCGAAACCTTACGAGTGGACACTACACCATGCACTGCACCCCGCCAAATATAAAATCACAAATCGAACAAAAGAGGACACACAATAATGCACGGTTTTTTGCGTATATTAAATGTGTACGATGGCCTGCTTTCTTAAAAATATTTTTTATTTTTGTTGCGGTTATTACCTGAATATGAAGATTAAAAAGAAAAGGGACACCACCTTTTCACAAAAAACCATTATGAGAAAAATCCATTTATTGCTAGCCTTATTCGTTTTTGCTTTTTCTTTCTCTCAAATCAAAGTACTGAAAAATGAAAATTTGGTCGAAGTAGGCAAAGAAAATGCTATTGCACTATATAAAAAACAAAATAAATATGTTTTTAATTATCAGGATATTAATAACAGTAACCTGAATACGTACCGGTCTTTTCATTTCCACGATTTGAATAAAGACTTCGATCAGCTTTATAAAATGATTTCAGATGGTTTTATAGATATGCCCCAAAGTGAAATACAACTGGAATTGCCGAATGATATTATTGGATTGAATTTTGCGAAAAATTATGGCCAAACAACTGTTCAGTTTGTACATTACATTAATAAAAGCAGAAAACATATAGGAAAAAGCCAGTTTCTCACGAAGAATCAAATCGATAAAATATTCGGGAAAAACCATGGAAAAACTCGCCAAACCACTGCTGCCAGAGCAAAAACCACGATTCAGCCTTACGAAAAAAAAGATACTGTAGCAGGGAATAGTGCGACAAATAAAAAATAAATTTCGCATAAATACAAGACAAAAACTCGTTCATCTTGAATGAGTTGATCTTTATCCTTTAATTAAATCCTTAATTCATGTCTTTAGAAGTCATTCATTTAACAAAAAAATTTGGCGAACAAACGGCGCTGAATGACATCAATATTTCGATAAAAAAGAACGAGATCATTGGATTACTAGGTCCGAATGGCGCAGGAAAATCAACGCTGATGAAATCCATTGTAGGTGTTTTAAAAATTGACGAAGGTGAAATTCATTTCAACGGGAAGAATATTACCCAAAATGAAATCGAAACCAAAAAAAATATCGGTTTTTTGCCGGAAAACAATCCTCTGTATCTAGACATGTACGTGAAGGAATATCTTCATTTTGTGGCGAATCTTCATAAAATCGCTAATTCCACAGTGGATGAAGTGATAGAACTGGTAGGCATCACACCAGAAAAATCAAAAAAAATAGGACAACTTTCCAAAGGATATAAGCAGCGAGTAGGTTTGGCACAGGCGATTCTTCATCAGCCGGATTTGCTTATTCTGGATGAACCAACGAATGGTTTGGATCCGAATCAGATTCTGGAAATCCGCAATGTAATTCGGGAAATCGGCCAAGAAAAAACCGTTATTCTGTCCACGCACATTATGCAGGAGGTGGAAGCTCTGTGTTCGCGGGTGATTCTGATTCATCAGGGAAATATTCTTCAGGACTCTCCTATTGAGGCCTTTAAAGGAAAATATGAAAGCCTGGAAGAAGCTTTCGCCAGCTATACTTCATAAATATGATCGGCAAATATTAAATGATAAAAGCCATCCCTGTACGAGATGGCTTTTAAATTAATTTCAGTTCTACATTTTAGTTACCTGCATCAGCTACATCAAAATTCTGAAGGCCCGTCCACCCTTTTGCCCAAGACGGCAAAGCAGTTCCACTTCCGGCTCCGGTTGCAGAATTATCTATGCCTATGTTTGCGATTGTAAAATCGGTAACAACATCTTTGGTTTTGAAGTTGGTTCCAACGTTCACAAAACGAACCTGATTAACCTTCATAGGGGCAGTTTTGAACCAATCGTATGTTCTGGTAGTTTCGAAATCCATTCCCACATTATAGTTTGCAATAACTACGTTCTCGAAAACACCCTGAGATCCGGCTCTCACTTTCATTCCTTGAGATTCGGAACCTTTCAGGTTTCCGACAAGCGTCATATTTTGTATTGTCGGATTAGAAGGTCCGTTTCCGTTGGTAGTATTCGGGTCGGTATCCTGAGTATCAGCCTCCACACCTCTGTTTCCAGGCTCTGTTGCATTGGCATACTCCGCTTTTCTTGCCGCGTAAATATTGGTTACAGTTCCCTGCCATCCTTCAGTCCAGTCTATGTGATCATCTCCTACCCCGATAACTACAAGGTTAGAAGCATTCACATTTCCTCCGAAAAATTCAATACCATCATCCGCACCATCCACAACAAAGATATTGGAAATTGTAGTTCCGGAACCAACACCGAAGAGTGAAAGTCCGTTGAATTCCTTCTCAGGATTGTATTTGAAACCGCTGCCTTTGATGACTACATAATTCAAAACTCCGGAATTATCTGTTTTATTAGTTCCTCCGTATACCATATCTCCCAGTTCGGATGTAGAAGTTCCGGAAGCACTTCTGTTAGTAGGCGCGTTTCCTAAAATTACGATCCCACCCCAATATCCAGGCGTGTTTTGAACCCCTTCAAAAACAACAGGTTGATCAGCCGTTCCGTTGGCAAAAATCTTTGCACCTCGGTCCACGATAAGATAATTAGATCCTTGTGTTGCTACAATTTTTGTTCCCGCAGGGATGATGAGTGTTGCCCCGTTTTCTACTAAGAGTTTTCCGTTTAGGGAATACGTTTTTGTAGCATCTAAAGTAACGGTGGTTCCGGATTTGATAGTTCCGCTAAAATTGGCAGGGTCTATTCCGCCGTTATCTACTATGCCGGTGTCGTCATCATTACTGCATGACACAGCGATAGTGGATGCTGAAGCTACTAAAGTTAAGCAGAAAGCTGCTCTTAAAAAATTCTTTTTCATAACATTAATATTGGATTATTTTTAAAATTTGTATGATAAACTGACGCCTAATTCACGGCCTTTTGTATAATTTCTGTGGGTGTATCCCGTACCTTTTATCAACTGTTCTATTTTATTTTCAGAATTAATCAGATTTTTTGCGGAAATCCCTACTCCGAAGCGGTCAAATTCAAATTTGAGATTGGCATCCAAAAGATGAACAGGGTTCTCATAAAAATTCCCGATCATATTGGTTCCCAAAGCAAAAAGGCTTTTTCCTACATAAGAATAGGTGACTACAAAATCCATTGCTTTTCCTGCGCCTAATTTTTGATTGAAAGCTACATTTATATTCGCCAGAAAATCTGCAACCCCCTGCACTTTATCGTTAGACTGACCGTTGAACTGAATTACTTTTCCGCTATTTTCGGCGATAAACTCTTCTTCTGATTTTAATTCTTGGTCAGAGTGCATATAAGTAGCATTCAAAAATGTATATAATTTTGAGTTGTTCCATTGGTAAAGATCTTTTCTCAGTTCCATTTCGGCTCCGATTACGTATCCCCAATTGGCAATATTGAAATATGTCATATCACTGGAAGCAGCTGTGGAATAGGTTGTTCTGGCAATAGGATCCATAAGATATTTCCCGAATGCCGTGAGGGAAAGCACTTCGCCAGGCTTTGCAAACCATTCCCATTTCAGATCTACATTATAATTGTCTGAAGGGCGTAAATTCGGGTTTCCATAAACGTTCGTGGTTACATCGTAATAAGAAATGGGCACTAGTTCTTTCGGCTGTGGCAAAGTATAAGTTTTGGAAGCTGAAAGTCGGATATTTTGTCTGTCGGTTAAACTATATTTAGCATTCAGCGCAGGCAAAAACTTATTGTACGTCTGTTTTTTCTGCCCTATTCCGAGGATAGAATCATCCCAGTTGCTATTCAGATGTACATAATCGAAACGACCTCCAGCCTGCACTACCAATCTGTCTGAAAACTGATAATCGAAATTCACAAATCCGCTTTGCACATTCTGTTCTAGGCTGTAATTGAAAGGAAGATATCTTGAGTTATCCGGCCTGAACGTGTTGTAAATAATAATCCCGTTGTTGGCAGGATTGATAACGCCGTCCACATTATTGTGATCCACCGTAGTTTGCATTGTGAAATTGAGTCCGATAGTGGTATTGTCAAACGTTCTGTCTTTGTACAACCCATTATATCCAAAGTTCACCTTCAGGTTTTCAAAATCTTTGGTAAAGGTTAAAAATCCATTCAGGGTTTTGTCATTCAGTTCATCGAAATAACGGTGATTATTAATAGTACTTCCGGTAATGAAAATATTATTAGTTTGGTCGATGGTGTTCTGAAGTCTGTCGGGACGCTGGCTGTCCATTATATTATAACCTACACCCCAGTCTGCACTCCATGTATCTTTGAATTTATGATTACCGTAAAGCTGATTAATCCAGGTGGAAGTAATTTTATTATCACCTCTGTTAATGTACACATTTCCGCCTATCTCCCGCATATATCCATTGAAAAACCGGGCATCCTGTTCAGAAGTATGAATGAAGTTGGATGTAAAACCGATTCTATTTCTGCCATTGAATTTATAAGCAAGGTTTAGTAGCGCAGTATTATTGGTACTGTAAGTAAATCTTTCCACATCTAGCCTTTTCATAGCATCACCGGTAGAGTCGTACCAGCCTTCCTGTCCCCGGCTATACACATAATTGTTATCAAAACCTGCATACCCGAACACCGATAACTTCCCGAAAGAAATGCCGCCTTCGAGATCCATGCTTGAATTGAAAGGATTATCTGCGTTTTTGAAATTCCAGCTGGTGCTGAACGGATAATTTGTGTAAGGATTTCCTTTATCAAACGAAGTTTTTTTGTAACCGAAAAAACCTGGACCTCCGTCCTGTAGTTTAAAATTTCCTTTGTCAAATGTCTGCAGATTCACCGCACTTCCTATTCCTAATTTCAGATAAGGCCGGCCGATGTGTTCCTTGGAAACGATATTGATATTGGCACCACCGAAATCGCCGGATAACCGCGGATGATATACTTTGTCAAGGGAAATGTATTCAATTATAGAAGTTTTGAAAATACCGAGATCAATATTTTTCAGCTCCGGATTGTCCGACGGTATCACGAGGCCGTTCATCGTAGTTCCGTTGTACCGGTCGCCCAGCCCCCGAATGATAATCTGTCCGCTTCCTTCCTGCTTTTGTGTTCCTGTTGCTTTGGTTACGGCAGTTGCAGCATTGCTAATTCCCTGCTTCTCCAGCTGTGCAGATCCTACCCTTTCTATTACTTCCACAGATTTTCTCTGCAGGTTAATGATATTGTTCTCCGTGCCTTTCCGGGTATTTCCCTGAATAACTACAGCTTCTATCCGGCTTTCATTTGGCATCGTATCTTTTCCCGTCTGTGCATATAATACCGGACCAGCACCTATAAGAAACAATGCTCCGACACTTAATTTGCTTACTCTCATCTCCTTTTTTTTCTTTAATTTTCTCTCGATGCAAATTTGGAAATATTAGGAATGAAGGGTGTTGACAAGGTATTAATTATTCTTTAATAAATCTTGAACAGATCTGCGACAGTATTAATAAATTGTGAACTTTAACGAAAAAAAGCTTAGGTAGGAATAAAAGTGGTAATTTTGAAAGGATAAAAAGAAGAAATGAGTTCAAAAAAAATTCTGTTGATTGACGATGAGCAGGATATTCTGGAAATCCTCTCATATAATTTAGAAAAAGAAGGATATGAAGTATACGCCGCTAGTAATGGCAATGATGGAATTACTCTTGCAAAAAAATTGATTCCCGATTTGATTCTTCTGGATGTGATGATGCCAGAGAAGGACGGCATAGAAACCTGCCAGGAGCTGCGCCAGATCAAAGAACTGGAAAAAACGCTTATCGTATTTCTTTCGGCCAGAAGCGAGGAATTTTCACAACTTGCCGGTTATCAGGCCGGTGCTAACGATTACATTATTAAAGTTATCAAACCAAAAATACTAATCTCAAAAGTAAATGCTTTGCTGCAACTTACATCGCAGGTGAGCGAAAGAAGCAATCAGATTGAAATCGGGGATTTAGTCATTGATAAAGATAATTTTAAAGTATCCAAAAACGGACAACTTTTCCTTCTCCCAAAAAAAGAATTTGACTTGCTATACCTTCTTGCGTCCAATACCGATAAAGTCTTCAAACGTGAAGAGATTTTGGAAAAAGTTTGGGGAAACGACGTGGTGGTAGGAGAAAGAACCATTGATGTTCACATCCGCAGGCTTCGGGAAAAATTAGGGGTAGATTCTATACAGACCCTCAAAGGAATCGGATATAAACTGGTGGTATAATTTTTTTCATAACTTTATCAAAAGTTACCATCTTGAAATTTCAGCAACTCACCTTTTTCGCATCCTTATTTCTCACCGGAGTGATGATGCTTGTTGTCTTCATTTTTGATTTCTCCAAAACCAGCATTTTGAACATGAAAACAGGAATGGCAGTTACGTTCCTGGGCAGTATTCTGCTTATAATTGTGATTAATTATTTCGTGCTTGATTTCTTATTTAATTTTTACGGAAAAAAACAAATCAGCCGCATCCGTACCATCCTCCCGGAAATGATGGGGCAGGAAGAAGACATGAATTTTACCCAACTCGGGGAAAGGGTATCGGAAATGTCGCAAAAAACAGCTACGGAAATCGATACCATGAAAGGCATGGAATCCTACAGAAAAGAATACATCGGGAATATTTCCCATGAGTTGAAAACCCCGCTTTTCACCATTCAGGGGTACGTGGAAACACTTATGGATGGCGCTGTGGAAAATCTGGCTGTTCGCGATAAATATCTTTCAAGGATTAATACATCCGTAGAGAGGTTGTTGGATATTGTGAAAGACCTGGACATGATTAACCAGTTTGAATCCGGGGAAATTGACCTGAATATCACCAACTTCGACCTCAATGTTCTGGTTCGTGAAATGATTGATCTTTTGGATCTAGAAGCCCAAAAAATTAATGCAAAAATGCAGCTTCAGGCATCGCAGCAACAAATCTTTGTGAAAGCGGACCGGCAGCGTATATCCCAGGTTCTCGTCAATCTTATTTCCAACGCCATCCATTATGCTAACCGCGATAACGCGCTGATTCAGGTTTTCATTAAACCCATGAATAATAAAGTGTTGATAGAAGTGAAAGACAACGGCATGGGAATAAAACCCGAAGCTTTACCCAGAATTTTTGAACGTTTTTACCGCGTAGAAGCCTCCAGAAACAGAAGAGACGGAGGATCAGGATTAGGATTGGCTATTGTAAAACATATCCTAGAAGCACACCACGAAAACATCGAAGTACACAGCATATATCTCGAAGGCACCACATTCAGTTTTACACTGAAAAAGGGCGAATAAAGGGCGAAAATTTAATAAAATATTTCCTGAAAAAAAAACCAAAAACTTTTACCCCCCATTACAATTATTATATATTTGTACCCGAATATATAACCCTAAAAGCAATACAAATAAAGAAAAAATGGTTTATAAGATCCGGGTAATTTTAGACGCCAAAGACAATATTTTCCGCGATATTGAAGTGAAAGAGAAGCAAACATTGTGGAATCTTCATTTAGGAATCAAAAGTGCTTTCAGCCTCATGGGCGAAGAACTTTCTGCTTTTAATCTGCTGGAACAAGACGGCTCCATCATCAAGTCAATTCCCCTAGAAGATATGAGTGAAGAAGGTGACGGTGAAATCATGTCTGATATTTACATCAGTGAAGCCTTTCCAGAAAAAGGAGACCGCGCACAGTTTCAATACGGCTTTCTCGATCTTTGGGAATTTTTCTGTGAACTTGTAGAAATTATGGACGAAAAACCTGCCGTCAATTATCCTATTACAGTTTTTAGATTCGGGAGTGTTCCAATGAAAGCACCAAGCAAAAGCGGGGGATCCGGAAAAAACAAAAAATCGACAATGCCGATAATGGATGATGTTGATTTCGGTTTTGAAGACGACTTTGCAAGTACAGATTTTTCAGATGACGATGACAGCTTTGATGATGATGAAGATGAAGGCTACGAAGACGACAATTTCGAGATGGACGACGAGGACTAAAAAATACTTACCATACAAAACCCTGAGAAGTCAGGGTTTTTTAATATCATCAATGGACAAAAAGGAAATTATGCTGTCAGCACAAAAAATTATTTCGGAGAAAATACAGCAACTGCACCATCTGATTGACGAAACCCGACAATCCAACACCGAAACCAAAAGTGCTATGGGCGACAAGTACGAAACCGGCACTGAAATTCTTCAGCAGGAAATCAACCAATTGAATAGTCAACTTTACGAAAACTTAAAACTTCAGAATTCACTTTCGAAACTTAGTGCTAAAACTAGCCTTTCAGTAGAAACAGGCGCACTGGTAAAAACAAACATCGGAATTTTCTACATTTCGGCTGCTCTAGGAACGCTCAATTTTCAAAATAAAAAAATAATGTGTGTTTCACCAGAATCCCCAATCGCGAAGGCTATGAAAAGTCTTAAGGCCGGACACAGTTTTATACTGAACGGAACCTCACAAACAATCCTGCAAGTATGGTAAAAAATGAGTAATTTGGCAGTGATTAATTTATTAACGAATTTCAAGAAAAATGCAGAATTATTTAGCACTTTTACAGCATATTTTGGATCACGGAAACGAGAAAACCGACAGAACAGGAACAGGAACCAAAAGTATTTTCGGATATCAGTTGCGATACGATGTTTCCCAGGGATTTCCTTTGGTTACAACCAAAAAGGTTCATTTAAAATCAATTATTCATGAATTGCTTTGGTTTTTGAAAGGAGATACCAATGTCAAATATTTGCAAGATCACAACGTTAAAATATGGAACGAATGGGCTGATGAGAAAGGAAACCTTGGCCCTGTTTATGGTGCGCAATGGCGAAGCTGGAAAGGTGCTGATGGAAAAGTAATCGACCAAATTTCGGATGTGATTAGCCAGATTAAAGAAAATCCGGATTCCCGCCGCCTGATTGTTTCCGCATGGAATGTCGCTGAAATTCCCAATATGGCTCTGGCACCCTGTCATACGATGTTTCAGTTTTATGTTGCAGACGGAAAACTTTCGCTTCAGCTGTACCAACGGAGCGCAGATGTTTTCCTGGGAGTACCGTTTAACATCGCAAGCTACGCCCTTCTTCTGATGATGGTGGCACAGGTTTGCGATCTGCAAGCGGGAGATTATATTCACAGTTTTGGCGATGTTCATATCTATAACAACCATCTGGAGCAGGTAAAAAAACAACTCTCCCGAACTCCAAAAGCCATGCCCGTTATGAAATTAAACCCGGAAATCAAAAATATTTTTGACTTTAAATATGAAGATTTTACGCTGGAAAACTATGATCCACATCCGGGAATAAAAGCTCCTGTTGCGGTTTAAACAAATAATCAATAATCTTAATTTTGTAACATTTACCTCATTTTTACTACCAATTACTAAAGATTTCGCATGAAAAATATGTTATTTCTGTTCAGTTGCTTCGCTTTTTCCTTGGCGTTTAGCCAGAATTTTAACAGCACGAAAATGGATGAATTCATGAATACATTGGAGCAACATCAGAAATTCATGGGAAGTGTGGCTGTAGTCCAGAATGGTAAGATGGTGTATCAGCGCGCTGTGGGTTTTGCTGATGCTGAAAATGAAAAGAAAAACACCCCAAATACCCGATTCAGAATTGGTTCCATTACCAAAACTTTTACCGCAACACTGGTGATGAAAGCTGTCGAAGAAAATAAATTAAACCTCAGCGACAAACTTTCCCGGTTTTATCCAGAAATTAAAAATGCAGAGAAAATCAGTATCGAACATTTGCTGAATCACCGAAGCGGTATTCATAATATTACAAATTTACCCGATTATCTGAGTTGGAATCAAAATGCAATGACCCAACTGGAAATTATTGCCAAAATAAAAAATAGTGGCAACGATTTCGAGCCCGGTTTTAAAACCAGCTACAGCAATTCAGGCTACATTCTACTGGGTTATATTCTGGAAAAAATCTACGATAAATCTTACGGAGAACTCCTTAAAGAAAAGATAACCCAACCTTTAGGGTTAAACGCTACTTATTACGGCGGGAAAATTGATCCGAAGAAAATGGAAGCATTTTCCTATACTCTGGAAAATCCGCTTATAAAATCTGCGGAAACAGATCTTTCCATTCCTGCCGCTGCAGGCGCAATGGTATCGACGAGTACTGATCTTTTACAGTTCATCCAGAGTTTATTTAGCCATAAAATTATTTCCGAAAAAAGCCTGTCCCAGATGATCACAATGACAGATAACTATGGCTTCGGGATTTTTAGTGTTCCGTTTTACAATACGATGGGTTTCGGGCACAACGGTGGAATTGATGATTTCACTTCGGCACTTTATTATTTTCCTGAACTGAAAATAGGCTACGTCATGCTGTCCAACGGAACAGCTTTCGACACCAATCAGATTACCATCGCAGCCATGAGCCTTGCTACAGGAAAAAATATTGAAATTCCGAATTTTACTTCTGTAAAAGTGGAAATTGGCACTTTACAAAAATACACCGGAACCTATTCCTCGGCTCAACTTCCGATAAAAATTAAAGTTAGAGAAAAGAACGGACAACTTTTTGCCCAGGCTACCGGACAGGGCGAATTTCCCTTAGAAGCAAAGTCCGAAAGCAGTTTTACCTTCGACACAGCTGGAATAAAACTCGATTTCGATTCAGATAAAAAAACAATGAAACTTCATCAGGGAGGCATGGAAATCCTATTCACAAAAGAATAAAAAACAATTCCCTTTCAAAACCAAATATTAATTGTCACTTTATGAAGAAAATTTTTCTAACCATCTTTAGTTTAGGAATTATACTCAGTTCAGGCACTGCACTCGCTCAAACCGAAACTTCTGGAAGGGAACCGGTGTACAGAGCAACCCATACACAAACTACTGAACTGAAACACACCAAACTGAAGGTGAAATTCGACTACGAAAAAGAACAGATGAGCGGCGAGGCGTGGATTTCGGCAACACCGTATTTTTATCCTTCAGATTCGTTGGTTTTAAATGCGAAAGCCATGCTAATCCACGAAGTGGCATTAGACAAAAATGGATCTCGTTCTCCGCTGAAATACATTTATCAGAATGATATTCTTCATATTAATCTTGATAAAACCTATCAGAAAAATCAGGAATATACCGTTTTCATCAAATATACAGCACGCCCGAACGAAGTAACACAAAAAGGAAGTGCTGCGATCACCGACGCCAAAGGCCTGTATTTCATTAATGCTCAGGGAAAAGAGTCTGATAAACCGACTCAAATCTGGACACAGGGAGAAACGGAATCCAGTTCGGTGTGGTTTCCTACCATTGATAAACCTAATATGAAAACCACACAAGAAATTTATATGACGGTACCGGACAAATACGTCACGCTTTCCAATGGTTATCTGAAATCTTCAGTGAAAGAATCCGGCGGATTACGAACTGATCATTGGGTAATGGATAAGAAACATGCGCCTTATCTATTTTTCATGGGCGTTGGGGATTATGCTGTTGTAAAAGATAAATGGAGAAATATCCCTGTAGATTATTACGTAGAAAAGCAATATGAACCATTTGCCAAACAAATTTTCGGGAACACGCCGGAAATGATGGAATTCTTTTCTAAAAAATTAAAATATGATTATCCTTGGAACAAATATGCCCAGATAACTGCACGCGATTACGTAAGCGGTGCCATGGAAAATACGACAGCTGTGCTTCACTCGGATGCAGCACAACAGAAACCTGAAGATCTGATCGATGAAAACCGTTGGGAAGATGTGATCACACACGAGCTCTTCCATCACTGGTTTGGCGATCTGGTTACCACGGAAAGCTGGAGTCAACTTTCCATGAACGAGTCGTTTGCCAACTATTCAGAGTATTTATGGAACGAGCATAAATATGGAAAAGATTTCGCCGACTACGGTCTTATGGTCGCCATCCAGGGTTATTTGATGGATCCGTCGAATATTTCCAAAGATTTGATTCGTTTTAATTACCATGCCCGGGAAGATATGTTCGATGCAGTTTCCTACAATAAAGGCGGCGCTATTCTTCATATGCTTCGGCATTACGTAGGAGATGAAGCCTTTTGGGAAGGGATGCACCATTACCTGAAGACAAACGAATACGGAACCGGAGAAGCACATCAGTTCCGTCTTTCCCTAGAAAAAATCACCGGAAAAGACCTGAATTGGTTTTTCAATCAGTGGTTTTTCGGTAGCGGCCATCCCAAACTCAGTTATTCTTCGAGTTTTGATCCTGTAAAAAAAGAACTTACGGTTTCTGTTAATCAGACTCAATCCGAATATTTCCAGTTTCCGCTAGCTATTGATATTTTTGAAAATGGAAAAGCTGTCAGAAAAAATGTATGGGTAAATGCCCGTTCTAAAAATGATTTTAGATTTCCCGTTTCCAAAAATGCTGATTTAATTAACCTGAACGCTGACGGAATTCTCTTGGCAGAAATTTCTGAAAATAAAACTCCCGAGCAATATCTTTTGCAATACAACGGTTCTGAAGATTTCCTCAGCCGCTACCGTGCGCTGGAAGGAGCAGAGAAAACCCCCGACCATGATGCGGCCGTCAAAACTTTAGCTGCGGCGCTAAAGGACAAAAACTTTCGGATCCGTATGAAGGCACTCAACATTTTGGATCTTTCAAAAGCCGGTCATGCAAAAACAACTTTATCAGAAGTTGAAAAACTCGCTGATTCTGATCCCAGAACGCTGGTACAGTCCGCTGCTATTGCCGCACTTCGCAAAACGGGGAACCGGAAATTTTTGGCTCTGTATGAGAAGAAGCTCAACACTCCTTCCAATGCTGTGAAAGCCACTTCACTTGCAGGAATTGTGTCGCTGGACCCTTTAAAAATAAAAGATCTGGCAACGAAGGTTGATCTTGAAAAAGCGTCAGAAGATGTTATTGCTACTTTGCTTCCTGCGATTGTTCAGAATAAAATTGAATCACAAATGCACGCCATTGGTAGCACAGTGGCTTTTTATCCGTTTATTAAATTTCAAGACCCGCAACTCGGTGCAACAGCCGAAGAAGGTTTTCACTGGATTATGGATTCAGATAATACCAAAGCCACTGAAAGTGTTACGAAAATTCTGATTCAGGCAAAACGACAATTGGGAGAAAATCCTCAAGCCCGAATGATGATACTGAACATGTTGAAAGACGGCCTTTCCAGAAAGATGCGAACTCTGAAATCCAATCCTGAAAGCACAGCACTGCATCAGCAGGTAGAACTTCTTAATAAAGCGATAACTGCATATCAGCAATAAATAATATGATTAAAGAATGTGATAATAGGCTTCTACAAAGGAAGCCTTTTTTTGTTGAATCTATAATAAACGCGTGGAAAATGTATAACATTTTGTGAAACAATTCCGTTATTTTCGCAATGATGAAAAATTTTCTGGAAAACAACCAGCTCCAAGCTGAAACTCTTATTGAACTTTTTGGGCAGGCTCCCGTAGCACTTGCGGTACTGAAAGGGAGAAATATGATTGTGGAAGCTTCCAACAGCCTGATGTTAAAATACATGGGCGTAGATGAGGATATTATCGGGCGTCCTATTTATGAAGTTCAACCCCTTTTCAACAGTTCAAAATTTCAAAAAATCCTGCTGAATGTTTATGAAAATGGAATTATTCACACTGGACATGAGAAAAGAATGACTCTCATCAAAAACGGCGCAGAACTGACCTCTTATTATGATTTCACCTACTCTCCGCTCAAAAATACATTGGGCGAAATTACGGGAATTATTACCATAGCAAATGATGTCACAGAACAGGTTTTGGCAAAAAAAGAAAATGAGAAGATAGAAGCACGTTTCCGCAACTTGGTGATGGAGGCAGAAATTCCCACTATATTCTTCAAAGGTGAAGATCTCGTTATTGACATTATCAACGAAAAAGCAAAGGAATACTGGCGAGGGAAACATGTATTATCAGGGTTGCCGCTTCGCGAAGCCCTTCCTGAATTATACACGCAGCCTTTTTCGGAGATACTTAAAAATGTGTACCGTACTGGAAAAATTTATAAAGAAGATGCCGCCAAAATTATAATATCGCATAACGGTGATCTTCAGACTTTTTATATGAACATCAGCTTCAAACCGATATACGACAGCAGCGGAGAAATTTTCGGGGTTCTGAATATGAGTCTGGATGTTACTGAACAAATTACTGCGAGAAAAATAATTGAAAAAAGTGAAGAGCAGCTGCGGCAATTTATTGCTGCCGTACCCTTTGCTATGAGTGTTTTGAAAGGCAAAGACTTCCGTATCGAAATGAGTAATCGCGGAGTATCTGAATTATGGGAAAAAAATAACAGGAGGATTGGAAAAACGTTGCTTGAGGCTTATCCGGAACTGGAAAATCATATTATTCTGGATTATCTGAAGCAAGCCTACGAAACAGGAAAGCAATTCAAAATAAAAGAAATGGAAGTAATGCTCCCACATTTTGAAAAGCCGCGGTACATGAATTATATTTTCACCCCGATAGATCTGGGAGAAAATGAAAATACCATTATATCAGTTGGTTACGATACAACAGAGGAAATAGAATTAAAAAGAAAACTGCAGGAAAGCGAAGTACGTTTCAAAAATCTGGCAGATTCCATTCCACAAATTGTGTGGACAGCAACGGCGGACGGCGAAGTGGATTATTTTAATGAACGGTGGTACGAGCTTTCAGAGTTTCCAAAAGAAAAGGAATTCCTAAAAAAATGGCAGGAACTTCTACATCAGGATGATATTCAAAATGTTCAGGAAACGTGGAAAAAAAGTGTAGAGAATGGCGAATTGTATGAAATAGAATACCGTCTTGAGAACCGTAAAACCCCGGGAACATATTACTGGTACCTGGCCAGAGGGCTTCCCATTAAATCTCCGGATGGTAAAATATTAAAATGGATAGGCTCCAATACCGATATTCACGAATTTAAAACTTTTTTAAAACAAAAAGATGATTTTCTGTCCATCACAAGTCATGAACTGAAAACTCCGCTGACGAGCATCAAACTTTATGCACAGGCTTTGGAACGGATGCTGAAACAGGAGGGCTATGAAAAAGGTGCAGAATATGCGGGGAAAATGGGAATTCAAATCAACCGGCTGAATCAGTTAATTACTGATCTTCTGGATGTTACAAAAATACAGAATGGAAAACTGGTTCTCAATAAAACTTTGTTCAATTTTGATGAACTGGTGTCTGAAATAGCAGAAGAAGCCATGGTGACCAGCGAACATCATAAGATTATTGTAGAAAAAAGCAATACAGGAATGGTGGAAGGTGACCGGGAACGCATCCTTCAGGTGATGCAGAATTTCATTTCCAACGCGATTAAATATTCGCCCAATGCAGAAAAAATCATTCTTCGGTGCCATCAGGATGAAGAAGGAAATGCCTGTTTCTCCGTAGAAGATTTCGGAATAGGCATTCCTGAGAATAAAACTGAAAAAATATTTGAACAATTCTATCGGGTGAACGAAGAATCCAGCAATACCTTTGAAGGTATGGGGCTTGGCTTGTACATTTCTTCCCAAATTATACAAAGAAGTGAAGGCACAATAAAAGTGCAAAGCGAATTAGGCAAAGGATCAAAATTCAGTTTTAGCTTGCCGAAAAAATAACAATTCTTTTCTTACTAAACTAATTGAGAAACTCATCAAAAAATAAATCCAAAATCTTAAAGACCGTGTCAATTGGCTTGAAACGGTCTTTAAGTTTTTTCAAATTCTACAAAATTAAATGTGAATTACTTCGCCATACGCTGCGGCTACCGCTTCCATGATGGCTTCAGAAATAGTCGGATGCGGATGAATTGATTTGATAATCTCATGTCCCGTCGTTTCAAGTTTCCGGGCTACAACGGCCTCAGAAACCAGCTCTGTTACTCCTTCGCCAATCATGTGACAACCGAGCCATTCTCCATATTTTGCATCGAAAATCACTTTGATAAATCCGTCCGTATTTCCATTGGCAGTAGCTTTCCCTGATGCAGAGAGAGGAAATTTACCAACTTTTATTTCAAAGCCCTGATCTTTTGCCTGCTTCTCGGTAAGTCCTACAGAGGCTATTTCCGGGTGGCAATAGGTACATCCGGGAATATTTCCGTAATCAATTTTTTCGACATGAATTCCTTTAATTTTTTCCACGCAGGTAATTCCTTCCGCCGATGCTACGTGTGCCAAAGCCTGAGTAGGTATGATGTCTCCGATGGCATAATAACCCGGAACTGATGTTTCATACCATTCATTTACTAATACTTTTCCTTTATCCGTCTGAATGCCAACTTCTTCCAAGCCGATATTTTCGATATTTGCCGAAATTCCCACTGCAGAAAGCAAAATGTCTGCTTCCAAATTGATCTCGCCGCCTGAGGTTTTCACCGTCGCTTTTACTCCATTTCCGGAAGTATCCACGCTTTCAACAGACGCATTGGTCATGATTTCAATTCCTGCTTTTTTCAAAGATTTTTCAAGATGTTTTGAGATTTCTTCATCTTCAACAGGAACAATATTCGGCATAAATTCAACCACGGTTACTTTGGTTCCCATTGTATTGTAGAAATCCGCAAATTCAATTCCGATAGCACCAGACCCAACTACAATCATGGATTTAGGCTGCTCTGGCAGCGATAAAGCTTGGCGATAACCTATTACTTTTTTACCATCCTGTGGAAGATTGGGCAATTCTCTTGAGCGAGCTCCGGTAGCAATGATTATATATTCAGCCGCATATTCGGAAGCTTTTCCTTCTGCATCAGTCACTTCTATTTTTTTGCCGGGTTTCACTTTGGCAGTTCCCATAATGACATCAATCTTGTTTTTCTTCATCAGAAACTGGATTCCACCGCTCATTTTTGAAGCCACACCACGACTTCTCTGGATGACTTTGGAAAACTCAAATCCCGGATTCTCCACTTTATTCAGTCCGTAGTCTTCCGCATGATTCAGATAATTAAAAACATGAGCAGATTTCAGCAACGCTTTGGTAGGGATGCATCCCCAGTTCAAACAGATGCCTCCCAAGTTTTCTTTTTCAACAATGGCAGTTTTGTATCCTAACTGTGCGGCTCTGATGGCAGTCACATAACCTCCGGGACCACTCCCGACAACAATAATATCGTAGTTCATTCCTAATATTTTAAAACAAAATTACAAAAATAAAATTGAGTGAATATTCATAATTCGTTAAGAACAGCTAAATTATATAGATTAACAAATTATTAATCTATTGGTAAGTTTTCAAAAGATTATTACCAATTAAAAAAATAGTTTTAGCTTTGCATTGAAATATGCACTAATTATTTGATAATATTCCATTACATATTTTTAATCATTTATTTAGTAAATATTTAAAATCTATAATGGATATTTATCCATTTCGGAACATTAATAACACAAATGTAAAATCAAATCCATAATGCCCCATCTGCATTTTGGATAAAAAAAGCTAGAGTTATCATGAAATACACTTTATTGAAACGAAGGAAAAGTGTGAACGTTAAAAACAATTCAGAATTTGTAACCTGGATGAGAAAAAATGATATAGAGGCTTGGGATACAGATGAAGAGTTCATGAGGGGATACGCCCACAGAAAAATGACGTTTGAGAAAATTGATATTCCTTACGAAAATTCCACTCTATTTGTAGAAGCTTTGGTAAAAAACAATCTCCTCAAGATAGAGAAACGAATGCGAAACTTCTGGAGTTTCTTACAAAAATGAGATTTTAATTAATAAAAAAACTGCCGGAATCAGCAGTTTCTTGTAAGGCTATAAAGCGGGAAATTTTTTCGGATGAATTTCGGTAAACAGTCCATATATCTTCTCCAATATATCATCCACAGACGGTTTGCTGAAATAATCACCGTCGCTGGCATATGGCGGACGGTGATTTTCTGCCGTTATAGTGAGCGGATCACTATCGAGGAACCGGAATGCTTTCTGCTTTTCCAAAACTTGCTGTAGGATAAAAGCCGAAGTTCCACCTTCGACATCTTCATCAATTACCACAAGACGGTTGGTTTTTTTAACACTTTCGGAAATTTCATGAGTCAAATCGAAAGGAATAAGTGACTGAACATCAATAACTTCTGCTGATATTCCCAACGTTTCTAATTCTGAAGCTGCTTCCGATACGAGTCTCCAAGTGGATCCATAGGTAACTAATGTAACGTCTTTTCCTTCTTTTGTGACTTCTATTTTTCCCACAGGAACGGTAAATTCACCTAAGTTATCTGGCTGTTTTTCTTTCAAGCGATAACCGTTGAGACACTCTACAATGAGCGCAGGTTCGTCGCTCTGCAGCATGGTATTATAAAAACCTGCAGCTTTTGTAAGATTTCGCGGAACTAAAATATTGATTCCTTTAGAGAGATTTATAATTCCTGCCATTGGAGATCCTGAGTGCCAAATTCCTTCCAGTCGATGACCACGGGTACGGATAATGAGCGGCGCTTTTTGTCCGCCCCGGGTGCGATATTGCACGGTGGCAAGATCATCACTCATTCCCTGAAGGCAATAAAGAATATAATCTAAATACTGAATTTCTGCAATGGGCCTCAATCCGCGCATAGCCATTCCAATACCTTGTCCCAGGATAGTAGCCTCACGAATTCCGGTATCAGCAACTCGCAACTCACCGTATTTTTCCTGCATTCCTTCAAGGCCTTGGTTTACGTCACCAATATTACCGGTATCTTCACCAAAGATCAGCGATTCAGGATATTTTTCAAAAATCTTATCAAAATTATTCCGGACAACTACTCTTCCGTCTACTTCCGGCGAACTCTCACTGAAAATCGGTTTTACTTCTTTAATCTCGGTAGCTTTCCATTGCGATTGTGAATATAAATGTGAGGAGTAATTGTCTTTTTCCACAGCAAAAATTTCATCATATTTTTTTTGAAGTTCTTTTCTTTCTGGTGAAACTGAACCACGTGTCAACAATAAGGTTTTTCTGGCAAGATGAAAAACATCTCTTTTCGCTACAGAAACTAATCCATTAAACTTGCTTATTTCCGTTGAAACGCCTTCATTTTCAGCGTTAAGTTTTTCTACTAAAGGCAGAATCTGATTTTTAAGGGAAATGATGGGTTGTTGATAATCATCCCATGCTTTTTTTTGTCCTTCCTTTACCGTTTTTTTAGCTTCTGCATCTATTGCATCAAGTTCTTCTGAAGTTGCCAGAATCTCTTCCTGTCCTTCTATTTCTACGGAATAACTCAGAATCCACTCACGAAATTTTACAAGGCCATCATATTCACTTTCCCAGGTCAGCCTTTCTTCATTTTTGTAACGTTCGTGCGATCCTGACGTGGAGTGTCCCTGCGGTTGGGTTACTTCTATTACATGAACTACTACGGGAATACTTTCTGTTCTTGCAAAATGTTCAGCCTTTGCGTATGCATCCAATAAGGCAGCATAATCCCAGGCTTTCACCTGAATAATTTCGCAGCCTTGGTTCTCCCCTTCCTTTCTTTGAAAACCAGAGAGCATTTCTGCGATATCTGCTTTAGCACGCTGATTGTGTGTAGGAACTGAAATTCCGTAACCATCATCCCAAATTGAAACGATCATAGGAACCTGCAAAGCACATGCAGCGTTCAGGGTTTCCCAAAAGTGACCTTCCGCAGTAGAGGCGTCACCAATAGTTCCGAAGGCAACCTCGTTCCCACCATTAGAAAACTTCTGTGAGCCTTCAAATTTAATCTGTTTGAAAACTTTGGAGGCTTGAGCGAGACCCAATAATCTGGGCATTTGTCCACCGGTTGGGGAAATATCAGAAGAAATATTTTTAAGTTTAGTCAAATCCTTCCAACTGCCGTCTTCATTCAAAGTTCGGGAGGCGAAGTGGCCGTTCATTTGTCTTCCCGCTGAAGCTGGTTCGCGGGTTATGTCGGTATCTGCATACAATTGTGCGTAAAAACTTTCTACGGTCAAAACGTTTACCGCCAATGCAAATGTCTGGTCTCTGTAGTACCCTGAACGCCAGTCACCATCACGGAATACTTTCGCCATTGCTAGTTGGGGAAGTTCTTTCCCGTCTCCAAAAATTCCGAATTTGGCCTTTCCTGTCAACACTTCCCTTCTTCCAAGAAGGGACATCTCTCTTGAAATACGCCCCAATTGATAATCGCGAAGCACGGATTTTTTAAAATCTTCAAAGGAAATCTGCTGTGTATCTATATAGGTAGTCTGCATCATGATTTGTTATATTCAGCAAAGATAGGAAAATTGTACTTTTGCTTAAAAAAAAGAATCTTCCGGTGTTTCACAACAGCGGAAGAAAAAAAACACAAATGATGAAAAAAAATTTATTGAATTATAATTTTAATAATTTATCTTTATTTACGTGGAGGAGGAAGGGGATCTCCTGGTAAAATACTTAAATCTTTGCCTTGTACAGAATCCCGAGCCATTGCTGAGTTTTCCATTACTTCCAGATTAGCATTATCCTCTGGGCTGATCATATCATCGTGAGGGCGGCAAGACACTGTACCTAATAGTGTAAGTACAAATGCAGAAAGAATTAGCTTTTTCATAATATTTTATTTTGTTATTATAGTTGTTAAAAATCCGTTTGATTTTCTTTGACAAATGTATGGCAAGCTCTCTACATTGTTCAAATAATTCCACCGGTGGTTTATAAAAAATTACAGGGAAATTAACAAAAGCAGTGCGGTTTTTTAAAAAAAATAGGCGTAAATTCGCAATTGCTGTTCTTGTAAAACAGGTAAAAGATAAAAATAAAGAGTTTAATTAGATGATTTTCAGGAACTTTATAATAACCCTGCTATTAGCATTCCCCTGTTATTTTCTTTACGGTCAAAATAATTATTCTAACGAATTAACCTACGAACAAATTGAAAAAAGAATAGATGCTGCCCACGATAACGAGGTAGAATTATGGAAAATGATCCGGATTTACATCGAAAAAGCTAAACATGATCAAAATCCTGAAGCATTATTATTTGCTTACAGATATGGAAGCGCCTTTTCCAAATCTCCCGAAAATCTGAAATATGCGGATAGTGCCTTAACCATTGGCAAAGCTTCTAAAGACAAGAAATTACTTGCCAATGCTTATCTAAATAGAGGTATTGTTTTTATGACGAATGTTAAATATGAAAAAGCTTTATCGGACATTCTCATTTCTCACCAATATGCTGAAGAAATTGATAGTGACTACATTCTCTATAAGAGCAAATATTTAATCTCGCAGAATAAAGTATATCTAGGTTTGTATGAAGATGCAAATAACGAGTTGAGGGAATGTATTGCTTTTTTTAAAAAAAACCAGAATAATTCCACTTTAGGCAAAGATTATCAAACTTACTATTTGTATTCTATGATGAGCTTGATAGATACCAATTCAAGACTAGGCCGTCATCAGGAAAACAAACCTTTACTAAATGAAGCGTTTGCCTATGTTCAACAGAACAAATTAGAACAATTTTTTCCCTACTTTATTTCATTACAAGGAACCGATTTATTTTATCGGAAAGATTATAACAACGCCATTAAAAAATTAACTCAGGCATTAAAACTGTACAAGGACCAGTGGAACCATATTACAGAGGTATTCTATCTCGGAAAATCTTATTGGAATTTGGGGAAGCCTCATATTGCTGTGAAATATTTCGAAACCATTGATAAAGAATATAACAAATCGAACAACCTTGAACCTCAATTTCGGGAAGCGTATGAACTTCTGATTCGTTATAATGATTCTATAAAAAACCGGGATTTGCAGCTGGAGTACATTAATAAACTGATGCAACTCGATAAATCCTATGAGAAAAATTATAAATATCTTTCTTCCACCCTGCATAAACAGTATGATACCAAAAAACTGATAGAAGAAAAAGAAAAAATTGAAAGTTCCCTGAAAACAAGGGATACTATTATTTATCTCTTATTTGCCGGAATATTAATCATCGTAGGAATGTCTTTATATCGGATTTATCATATTCAAATTACTTACAGAAAAAGGTTCAATGAACTGATCTCTGAAAAAAACATCGAAACAACTTCCGGTTCAGTAAGTTCGCATGAATCTCCATCCTCTATAAACGAAGATACCGCTGAATATACAACAACAATTTCTAAAAAGGAAAAAATCGGTGATCCGCATTTGATTAGTGAACAACAACTTGAAAGCTTTTCGCCTCTCAGTTATTACAGTAAAATTCCGGGAATCAATCCGCAGGTGGTGGAAAATGTTCTGGCACAGCTGGAAGCATTTGAAGCGGAGCACGGTTTTCTGGATAATCAGGTTTCCCAAAAACAACTTAGCGAAACTTTCGGAACCAATTCTACCTATCTTTCCCGAATTATCAATGTGTATAAGGGGAAAAAATTCAGTACCTATATCAATGATTTGAGGTTAGATTATATCCTGCATCATCTGAAAACCGACTGGACATATCTGAAAAAAGATGTGAAAGAGCTTTCTCAGATTACAGGTTTCAACAGTGCAGAAAATTTCTCGGATAATTTCCAGCGGAAATTTAAGATCAAACCTTCATATTTCGTTAAACTAATGAAGGAAAAAATAGAAAGTACGGAACAGGATTAAGGATTATAACGTTTAGAATTTTCTCTCAATAACGTAATCCAGCATCAGCCTCAGAGATTTTTTGGCTTCGGAATCCGGAAACTCATTCAGAAGGTTCTTGGCTTTTTCCTGAAAATCTTTCATCACGGTGATAGCATACTGCAAACCGCCGGATTCTTTCACAAACCCGATCAGTTCCTTTACTTTTTTAGAATTGTGGTTGTGACGTTTTATAATATTAAAATAATATTTACGGTCGGCTTCATTAGCGATAGACAACGCATGAATGAGCGGCAGCGTCATTTTTTGTTCCTTGATGTCAATTCCCACCGGTTTGCCGATGACATTGGAACTGAGATAATCAAACAAATCATCCTTTATCTGAAAGGCCATTCCGGTGAAAGTTCCGAAATCCTGCATTTTTTTCGCTAAAATCTCATCTGCATTATTGGAAAGCACACCCACTTCGCAACATGCGGCGATTAAAGTGGCTGTTTTCTGGCGGATAATTTCGTAATATACTTCCTCGGTAATATCCAGTTTGCGGGCTTTTTCCAACTGAAGCAATTCTCCTTCAGACATCTCCCGGATGGTTCTGGAGATCACTGCCAACAAATCAAAATCTTTATTATCTGTAGAAAGAAGCACTGATTTGGAAAGTAAATAATCTCCCACCAGAACTGCAATTTTATTTTTCCACAACGCATTGATAGAGAAAAAATTGCGTCGTTTAAAACTTTCATCTACGACATCGTCGTGCACCAAAGTTGCGGTATGGATAAGTTCGATCATAGAAGCACCACGAAATGTTTTTTCATTGATATTTCCCACCAGTTTTGCACAAAGAAATACAAACATCGGGCGCATTTGCTTTCCTTTTGTGGTCACGATAAAACGGGTGACCCTATCCAAAAGCGGAACATTACTCTGCATCGATTGATAAAACTTCTCTTCAAAAAGTTTCATTTCGCCGGCTATAGGTTTTTTGATTTCTTCTACGATGTTCGCCACAAAAAAAGATAAATTGGATGAATGAGCTGATTTGCTCAGCAAATATAATTTATTTTATGTAATATCATGTTCTCGTCAATTCCCAAAAATCAAGTTTGTCTTTCGGAATGAAATAGAACGAAGGCGGTTTTCTGAATAATTTAAAATGAAAAGCTTCTCCGGATATAAAAATTCCGCTTTCATCCACCTCAATTCCTTCTATCTGACCTAAGGAAAGTGCATTGCCAAGATAATACTTTTTTGGTTTCTGACTGAAAAAATATCCGGTCTCATCCTCCTGAAATATGGTTAGATACACCTCCAGTTTTTTCGTATAGCCAATAATGTAAAGGTGATTTTTGAAATAAGCAGCATCGGTTGCCAGATATCCCAAGTCGTATGTTTCCAGTTTTTCAGCATGCTGAATTTCCTCATATTTTACTGGATCCAAGCGATAATGTGTTGTTTGATAGGATTGCCATTCTTTCGTAAAAAGATGCAAAAAGCCATCTCTGAAAATTAAACACTCGGCATCCCAATTGTTTCGGTGAGATTTTTTTAGAAATTCCTTTTGCTGAGGATATTGAAACGGAATTTCGCGAAAGTCCTGAACACTGTCTTTCCGAATACGATAAATTTTCAGATCTTCTCTGTTTCCCTTATTATTCCCAAAATCTCCGATATAAAAATACTCTTCGTCAGCAGTGATGGCTTCCCAATCTTTATTTATAAGACCGGTTTCTATTTTGCGGGTAATTTCTCCGTTTTCAGGATCTAACTCAAAAATTTCTGAAGAATTTCCGCTGTCATTGATGGTGTATAATTTTCCGTTTAAAAAACTTAGACCTGAGTTTTCCTTCAAACTGTCTGAAAGTACAGATGTCCGGTACTTCCTTATTTTCAACCAATCAACACGTTGTGCCTGGACATGAACAGACAGAAAAACAATGAAAATTAATAAGATCCTTGGTCTCACGATTTTCTTTTTAAGAGTAAAAACCTGATTTTCATAAAATCATAAAGCAATCCTAATAGTAAAAGTACACTTCCTAGAAGAAGAGATTTCATACCGAACGGGCCATATAATAGTCCACCCACAATTCCACCGGCAAAAAACATCCAAATAATGGTGAGACGAAGCTTTATAGATTTGATAAGTCTGGATTTGTGACGGCGATTTTTGTAGAAAAAAAGCTGTGAAAACTCAATTCCCATATCGGTAAAAAGTCCGGTGAGGTGTGTTGTTCGCACTACAGCATTAGAAATTCTGGTTACCAAAGCGTTCTGCATTCCCATTGAAAAAAGAAGTGAAAAAGCAATAATATCCGGATTTATGGACAGTAAATATTCGCTGCTGAATGCGATAACAAACAAGATGATTGCTTCTCCGATTGTGGGAATAATGTAAATGAGATTTTCTCTTACTCTTGAATACACTTCCACCATGAAATTGGAAAAAAAAGCACCAAGGAAAAAGAAAAAAACATATAATGCGATATGAAAAGCAGTTTGAAATTTCTGCTCGAATGCTGCTCCCACGAAAAAAGCAAAATGTCCTGTTACATTGGTGGTGAGTTTCTGAACAGATAAAAAACCGATCACATTCACCAATCCGGCAACAAATCCGAGCAAGGAAGCAATTCCAAGATTGTGTTTCTCAGTTCGGGTTTTTCCCTTATGATAGAACATTACGCCCCATTTTTATTGGCTAACTGTCCACACGCTGCATCGATATCGCCGCCTCTGCTTCTTCGAATCAACACGTTGATTCCTGCTTTTTCCAACTCGCGAACATATTTCTCTTCCGCTTTTATGCTCCGGTGATCAAACTTTCCTTCTCCAATAGGATTATATTGAATTAGATTTACCTTAGACGGTACTTGTCTACAATACCTGATGAGGGCTTTGATGTCTTCATCCTTATCATTAATTCCGCCCCAAACACAATATTCAAAAGTAATCTGTGAACCTGTTTTGGAATACCAGTATTGCAGCGATTCCATAATTTCAGTTAGGGGAAATTTTGAAGAAAAAGGCATAATTTCATTTCGGGTTTCTTCTATTGCAGAGTGAAGAGACACCGCGAGTTTCACTTTCAGTTCTTCATCGGCCAGCATTTTAATCATTTTAGGAATTCCTGATGTAGAAACAGTAATTCTACGCGGCGACATTCCCAAACCTTCAGGTTCTGTGATTTTTCTGATGGCTTCTACAACATTTTTATAATTCATCATCGGCTCGCCCATGCCCATGAATACAATGTTGGAAAGCGGCCGGTTGAAATATAATTTGCTCTGCCTGTCAATTAATGCTACCTGATCTACTATTTCGGCCACCTCCAGATTCCGCATCCTTTTAAGTTTTGCCGTAGCACAAAACTCACAGTTAAGTGAACAACCCACCTGTGAGGAAACACAAGCTGTGCTGCGGGTTTCCGTAGGAATTAAAACCGATTCCACCAGCAAACCGTCATGAAGTTTGACTCCATTTTTGATGGTTCCGTCTGTAGATTTCTGTAACTGATCTACAGAAACCGGATTGATAATGAACTCTTTAGAAAGCTGATCCCTCAGATCCTTTGAGATATTTGTCATTTCATCAATGGAATGCAGATTTTTGCTCCACAGCCAGTCATACACCTGTTTTGCACGAAAAGGCTTTTCCCCCAAAGTTTCAAAATAAGCTTTGAGTTCGTCCAGTGATAAAGTTCGGATATCTTTCATTTCAAATTAAAAAAGCAGAGAATCATGATAATATCCAGTTCTTCTCTGCTTCATATTATTACAGAATCAGCATTGCATCGCCGAAGGAGTAAAATTTATATTCGTTTTTAACAGCTTCTTCATAAGCGTGCATTACAAAATCTTTTCCGGCAAACGCTGCAACCATCATCAACAATGTAGATTTAGGTGTATGGAAATTGGTGATCATCGCATTAGCCACTCCGAAATCATGTGGCGGGAAAATGAACTTATTGGTCCATCCGTGATAAGGTCCAATTTTCTTGTTTGAAGAAACTGAGGTTTCCAGCGCACGCATGGTAGTGGTGCCCACAGCGCAAACCCTTCTTCCTCCTTCTACGGCTTTATTGATGATGTCTGCATTTTTCTGATCAATAATTGCTTCCTCAGATTCCATTTTATGCTTGCTTAAATCTTCTACTTCAATAGGATTGAAGGTACCTAGACCTACATGAAGCGTAATTTCTGCAAAATCAATCCCTTTGATTTCCATCCTTTTCAACAGATGTTTGGAGAAATGCAGACCCGCCGTTGGAGCAGCTACAGCACCTTCGTGTTTTGCATAAATAGTTTGATAGCGCTCAGCATCTTCAGGTTCTACTTCTCTTTTAATATATTTTGGAAGCGGAGTTTCTCCAAGTTCTTTCAATTTTGAACGGAATTCTTCATAGCTGCCGTCATATAAGAATCTCAGCGTTCTTCCGCGGGAGGTGGTATTATCTATGACTTCAGCAACCAGAGATTCATCGGGAGTGAAAAAAAGTTTGTTCCCGATTCTTATTTTTCTTGCGGGATCGACCAGAACGTCCCAAACGCGGGTTTCTTTATCAAGTTCTCTGAGCAAAAAAACCTCAATTTTCGCTCCAGTTTTTTCTTTATTTCCATAAAGTCTGGCGGGGAAAACTTTAGTATTATTGAAGATAAAAAGATCTTTCTCATCGAAATAATCTACAACATCTTTAAAAAGTTTGTGTTCTATAGTTTGGGTATCGCGATGTAGTACCATGAGTCTGGCATCGTCCCGATGCTCGGAAGGATGCTCTGCCAGGAGGTGTTCCGGCAAATTGAAATTGAAATGAGATGTTTTCATCGAATAAAATTTACGGATTTTATATTAAAATTTGAATCTGCAAAGATACGGCTATAAAAAGGGAAAGTCAAGTGCTACTTCAAGAATGCAAAAACATCGAAAAAATATCTTCTTGAAACAGCATCATTTCGCCTTGGGAAACTTCATACTTACAAAGTTTCCTTCAGCCAATCAAAAAATTCTCTTTGCCAAACCAATGCATTGTGAGGATTCAATACCCAATGGTTTTCATTCGGATAATAAAGGAATTTGGATTTTAAACCTTTCAATCTGGCGGTCTGAAAAGCTTGATTGCCCTGTTCATACGAAACCCGGAAATCCAAACCGCCCTGAATAATCATGATGGGTGTATTCCATTTGTGAGTGAAATTGCTCGGATTAAAATCAGTATAAGCCCTCGGTGTCGGCTGGTCCCAAGGTGCACCGATATCCCAGTTGGCAAAAAATAATTCTTCAGTGGTTCCGTACCAGGATTTCATATCGAAAAGTCCATTGTGAGAAATAAATGTTTTGAATCGGTTTTCGTGCATTCCTGCCAGCATATAAACACTGTATCCACCGTAGCTGGCTCCTACAGCGCCCATTCTTTCTCCGTCAACAAAAGGCAAGGTTTTGGCAAAATCTGCGGCCGCCAGATAATCCTGCATCACCTGTCCGCCCCAATCTCCGGAAATCTGTTCATTCCACTGCGTTCCCCAACCTGGCATTCCTCTTCTGTTTGGTGCCACCACGATGTAACCCTGCGCTGCCATCAGGGCGAGATTCCATCGCGTGCTGAAAAATTGTGTCAATGCTGACTGCGGGCCACCCTGACAATACAGCAACGTTGGATATTTTTGATTCGGGTCAAAATTCGGCGGATACACGAACCATACGCCCATTTCTTTTCCATCTGTAGTTTTCACCATTTTCATTTCTGAAGCAGAAGGCGTTATGGATGCATAATTTTCTTTATTAACCTCTGTTATCTGCTTCATTTTGCCGTTTTTAATATTGACAGCAAACAGATCAGCATTGTGATTATAATCTGTCCGCGTAACGATCATTTCAGATTGAGTCTGAATCAGTAAATCATTCACATCAAAATCACCCCGGGTAAGTTGCGCTATTTTCCTGGTTTTGGTATCCAGTGAAAAAAGCTGTTTCGTTCCCCGATACGCTGCACTGAAGAAAATCTCACTGGAATTGTTTCCCCACTTTAAACTTCCGGTAACACTTTCATCCCAGTTTTCGGTAAGGTTGGTTTTTGCTCCGGTTTTCCAGTCGATAATTTTAATATCATTTTTGTCTGCTTCATATCCGTCTCTTTTCATGGAAGTGTACATGAGATATTTACCGTCCGGACTGAAAATCGGGTGATTATCATACCCTTTATTTTCCTCAGTAAGATTTTTCACAGTACCGGAAGCCAGATGATAAGCAAAAATATCTGTATTGGTAGTGGTTACATAATCTTTTCCGCTGAAAGGTTTTACCACATACAGAAGTTGTTCCGAATCCGGACTCCAGACGAAATCATCAGCACCACCGAAAGGCCTTTGCGGCGAATCCCACGGTTTCCCTTCTAGCAGATCAACAGCTGCAGTGGCCGGTTGCGTTGTATTCACAACGAAAATATGATTGTATTTCCCTTCATTCCAGCTGTCCCAGTGACGGTGATTGAGATCTGTATAAATTTGCGCAGTCGATTTTGGAGTATCTTTATATTTATCTTTTCCGTACACAGTTTCTACCTGAACTTCTCTGCTGAACGCTATTTTTTTGCCGTCCGGAGAAATTTTTACGAGATTTGCTTTCCCCACTTTATAGAACTCAGTCCATATTTTGCCCGCATCGGAGGAAATATAAATTTTCTCGCCTTCTTTAGCATACAGTCCGTTTTTGTCCCACTGAATCAGCGATTTCTTGCCGAGATCAACTTCAGTAACTGTGTTATTTTTCAGGTTGAGAAAATAATTTTTACTGTCCGATTTTTCAGTTTTTAAATCGGTTTTGCTGATTTTGTAGAACAAAGAAGCATTATCCGGTGCCGTAGCAGCGATACTGAGCCGGTTCAGGTTCCATAATTTTTCCGGGGTCATTACGTTTTGAGCATTCATCATCAAAGAAGCCGTGATGGCTAAGAAGCTGTGTTTAATTTTCATATTGTTTAATTGAAAAGTGTAAAAATATTAATTTAAAATCAAGTGGGAAGAGAATGAGAATAAAAAGCAGGATTAAATACAGTTTAATGATAAAAAAAACCTTCCGTTTGGGGAAGGCTTTCGTGCGTAATTTCAATTATTCCGATTTTTCTTTCGGTGTTAGCAAAGGCATAATGTGTTTCCTCATCAGTGGCCTGTGATCTTTCCAGTCCGTTCCTTCAGGAATATCTTTGTAGGATGTTACCATCTGCACTTCTCCTTTGGTATTTAAAACAAAAAATTTTGACATATCATCAATCATCTCAAATTGGGGAGGTGTGATGGAACGCAGAAATTCTTTGTATTTTTTTCCTCTGCCGCGTTTCACATAATCCTTAATGATCAGTATTTTGGCGTTGGGATAATCTTCCCATATATACTGTTTAGCCAAATGAGTAATATTTTCGTTCTCTTTATCCACCAAAAGTATATATAGATCTACATCAAAATGCTTTTCCAATGCCATGTGCGCCGGGAGATGATGCAAGCACGGAGCACACCATCTCGCAAAACTGACTAGAACCGTATTCGGTTTCTCTGAATTCTTGGCCAGACATTTTACATCCTCTGCATCTACACGATACAAATCTTCAAAATAAGATTTCTGTATATTGCATTTCTCAAGGGCATTTTGGGAAAAAACAAGAACTGGAACAGCATACAGAACAATCATAAACTTTTTCAGCATAATTAAAGATTTTATGGTGAATAGAAAATCAAATCTATGAATAAAACAATACATTTACAAACTGAATATCAGCAACCCCATAACTAAATTTTGTTAAAATTCATCAGGAGAATTAATTTGTATGAAAATAATAAGTTACAATGTCAACGGCATTCGAGCGGCTTTTACCAAGGATTTTTTAGGCTGGCTAAATGCAGCTTCTCCGGACATCATCTGCATTCAGGAAAGCAAGGCGGGAAACGACCAGATTGATATTGAAAGTTTTGAACAGTTAGGCTATCACAGTTTCTGGCATTCGGCGGTAAGAAAAGGATACAGCGGCGTTGGAATTGCGTCTAAAATACCACCCAAAAACATTCATTACGGTTGTGGTATTGAACAATATGACAACGAAGGCAGAATCATTCGCGCTGATTTTGAGGATTTTTCAGTCATATCCGTGTATGTCCCTTCAGCGTCCAATATTGAGAGGCTTGGTTTCAAGCTGGAATTTTGTCATGATTTTTTGGAATATGTAAAAAACCTTCAAAAGGAAATTCCTAATCTTATTATTTCAGGCGATTTTAATATCTGTCACCAACCTATTGATATTCATAATCCCATTGGCCTTAAAAACACTTCCGGTTTTCTTCCCGTGGAGCGCGAATGGCTTTCCCGTTTCATACAAGAATGCGATCTTACCGACAGTTTCCGGTTTTTAAATCCGGATTCGCAGCAGTTCTCATGGTGGAGTTACAGGCAGAATTCCAGAGTGCGCAACAAAGGATGGCGGCTGGACTATCATTTCGTAACCCGAACTTTGGAAAAACGCATCAGCCGGGCACTTATCCTGCCGGAAGTAAAACATTCCGATCATTGCCCCGTTTTTCTTGAACTGACATAATAAATTCTTCATTTTTATTAGTCTTGTAGCAATATATTTGATAATTTTGTTTAAAATGCACTATTACAAATGCTGATAACCCTCGAAAAATTAAAAAGAGAAATAAAAAACAGTCCGCAGGTCGCTAACTCAATACTAGGTTACACTGACCAATGGAAAAGCAGCCATTATAATACTTTGGCCGCCTTAGTTAGTGAAAGCCTGATGAAAAGTACTGTTTTGCAGGGCGAAAAGAAATTTGAACTGGGTAATACCATTTCCGGAATGACACTGAAAAGGTTTTTTGAAGGACAAAACTCCGAAACTGCTTCCAATGATCTTCGGTTTCTTAAAACATTGGATAAACTCAGTATCTTTCTGGGTTATCAGGATTTCAATGAATTTATTCAAAAAAATAAAAATCCTGAACATCCGGTGCCTGAAATTCCTGAATCTGTGGATCATGAATCCCGTTCTTATTTTGAGAAAATAATTCTGGGATGTGCGCGCTGCGAATTTGATTTTCTGCGAAAACTCCCTGAAATCAATCTTGATCCTCTGCAGGATTTTGTCATCGTCGGAGCTCCTTATCATACCAGAATAGACCGCTATCTTCACAAATTAAATGAGCAGGAATACATTATCAGCTCCGCACCGGAATCCAACTATGAAGTTTTTAATCTGGAAATTAAAAACAAAACCAGCCGTTCAGTCGTGATTGCTACCAGTGAATTCTGGAACCTCAATTTTATTGATGGAAATGGCGAGCCTCATCATTATCACACCATGAACCAGCAAAATTATTTCCTGAAAAAAGATGCAGACGGAAACTGGAAAATATGGGACAATTACAATCCGAATGTTTGGGATTTGACGGATAAAATCTAAAACAAAAAAAAACGCTGCTGGTATTGGACCGACAGCGTTTTTTTATTTAAATAAAAGTTAGTTCAGTTCGCCAAGATATTTTTCCGCATCCATGGCTGCCATACAACCGGTTCCTGCTGCTGTAATAGCCTGTCTGTAAATAGCATCCTGAACATCTCCCGCTGCAAAAACCCCCGGAAAATTCGTCCGTGTAGAGCCTTTCTCAGTAACGATATATCCGTTTCGATCTGTAGTAATCTGATCTTTGAAAATATCTGTATTCGGCTGATGTCCGATGGCAATAAAGATACCATGGACAGCGATTCTAGAAGTTTCATTGGTTTGATTGTTGATAACTACTGCTGTTTCCACCAGATTATTTTCCCCTTCAATTCCGATAAGTTCATGATGGAATTTGACTTCAATATTAGGCGTATTTTCTACGCGGTGCACCATCGCTTTAGAAGCGCGGAATTCATTTTTCCGCACCAACATTGTCACTTTAGAACAAAGTTTGGCGAGATAGGTAGCTTCTTCAGCTGCGGTATCACCCCCTCCAACAACAATTACTTCTTTTCCCTTGTAGAAAAATCCGTCGCAGGTAGCACAGGCCGAGACACCTCCGCCGGCGTATTTTTTTTCATCATCTAATCCTAAATATTTCGCAGTAGCCCCGGTGGAGATGATTACCGTTCTGGCAAGAATTTTTTTTTCTCCGGCCCAAAGCTGATGAACACCTCCTCTTTCTGCGGAAAACAAGGTTTTAGTAATCAGTTCATAATGTACTTTCGTATCGAACCGTTCAGCCTGCTTCTGGAGATCCATCATCATTTCGGGACCTGTAACGCCGTTCGGATAGCCAGGAAAATTATCCACTTCCGTGGTTGTTGTGAGCTGTCCGCCCGGTTCAAGACCGGTGTACAATTGGGGTTTAAGATCTGCACGTGCAGCATAAATAGCGGCCGTAAATCCGGAAGGCCCGGACCCGACGATGACACAATCATGAATATTTTCCATATATACAAATTATTTGAAGCAAAAAGCCTCAGATTCTGATGCCCAAAAGTCGGGATTTATTTTCTGTTATTCAATTATTTTTCAATGAATTTTGTCAATAGCCAAGAACGTTCATTCAAATAAAAAAACTCCGTGAATACCGGAGTTTAAGATACAATTTCACTGGTTAATCCACGTAGTATCAGTTTTTCGTGCATGGGCTTCAGGTCTTCGAGGCTACCTGTTTTTACGGTGCATTTTCCTTTATAATGCACCAGAATAGTACACTGCTCTGCCTGCTCCAGGGTATGTTTGCAGATTTCTATTAATGATTCAATCACATAATCGAAGGTATTAACATCATCATTCCAAAGTACCAGTTTGTGTCCTTGGTCTTCATCTTCCATCACCAGTATTTCTTCTTCGTATTTTCTTTTTGGATTATCGTAATTTCCTGGGTTCCAAATCTTGTTCATTTTCATACTTAATTTCCTTTTAAGAATTAAACTTCTCCCATTTCCTCGCTCAAATCGTTTATAATATTTGGTTCTTTATATACCAGTTCTACCATTTCCACGCTTTTATTGTTCATGCGCAGAATTTTAAACTGGTATCCGTTCATATGAAATTCCTGATTTTCCTCCGGTATATCTTCCAATTCGTGTAAAATATATCCGGCAAGAGTATTGAATTCTCCTTCTTCTGAAAGCGGGAAAATGTGCGGCAAAAATTCATTAATCTCGTCCAGCGGCTGTGTTGCCTGAACCCAGAACACGTTCTCCCCCACTTTATCTACAATTTTTTCTTCATCATCTTCTTCATCTTGAATTTCTCCTACCAACTCTTCCAGAATATCTTCGAGTGTAATGATTCCTTCTGTGCCTCCGAACTCATCAATGACAATAGCAAGGTGCTGTTTTTTAAGTTGAAAAGTTTTCATCAAGTCGGAAATTTTCTTGCTTCCTACTACGAAAAAAGCTTCACGCATGAGTATTCGAAGGTCATCATGGGTGAGTTCGCCTTTCCTTTTTACATACTCTCTAATAATTTCCTTGGTGTAAAAAATCCCGATAATATTGTCAATAGAATTTTCAAAAACCGGAATGCGCGAATATCCGCTATCCATAATCTGGTTGATGATTTCTTCTATCGGATCTTCAATATCAATGGAAAGGATGTTCTGTCTTGGTACCATAATCTGCTTGGCAGAATGATCTGTAAAATCAAAAGCATTCTTAATAATCTCATAATTCTCTTCCTGAATTTCTCCAGAATCTGCTGATTGTTTTACCAGAAGCTGAAGTTCTTCTGTAGAATGGATCTCATGTTCAGAAGCAGGATGAATTTTCATTAATCTCAGAAATGCGTTCGACATTTGATTCATGGTCCAGATAAAGGGCTTAAACACAGTGTAAAAAACCCTCAGCGGAACAGAAATGGCCATAGCCGTAGCTTCAGACTTCCGGATAGCAATAGATTTAGGAATCAGTTCTCCTAAGACAATATGCATGACGGTAATCAGTAAGAAACTGATGATCAGTGAAATAGTAGTAATAGTGGTTTGATCCAGTGCGAGATTAAAATATACAAGCACTTTTTCAATAATATGGTGCATAGCACTTTCTCCCACCCAACCGAGGGCAAGGGAAGCGAGTGTAATACCGAGCTGCGTTGCAGAAAGATATTCGTCCAGACGTTTGATGATGAATTCCGTCTGCTTTGCCATGGCATTTCCTTCTGCTGCTTTCAGCTGAATCTGGGAATACCGCACTTTAACAATTGAGAATTCGGCTGCTACGAAAAAGCCATTGAGTAATACTAAGAATAACGCTAATAAAAGCTTGACTATATCCGAGTCCATTTAAAAATTGAATAACAATATTATGCAAATATATATATTTATTTTTTTGCAAGTTGGAATATTACCAAAGGCAAATTCACAGGAAAAAAATAAAAAAAAGCACCTTGCATTGAAGGTGCTTTTGGTTTTATCTGAAATTATTTTTAGTTCCCTTTCAGTGCTTCTGCACCAGAAACGATTTCAAGAATTTCATTGGTAATCGCCGCCTGGCGCGCTTTGTTATAGGTAATCACCAGGTCATTTTTTAACGCACTTGCGTTGTCGGTAGCTTTATGCATCGCCGTCATTCTGGCTCCATGTTCAGAAGCTACACTATCGAGAACCGCTTTATACACCTGTGTTTTTATTGATTTTGGAATCAGATTTTCCAAAATTTCTTTGGCACTTGGTTCAAAAATATAATCTACGGCAGTATTTGAGGTGGCTTCTGGCATCGCAATAGGCAAAACCTGCTCTATCGTCACCTCCTGCGTTGCGGCATTGATAAATTTATTATAGATCACGAAAACCTGATCAAATTTCCCTTCGGTATAATCCTTCATCACCTGAGCGGTAAATCCGGCAACTTTGTCGAAACTCAGATGATCAAAAATTGCACTTTGGTTATCATACACTTTTCTGTTCTTCCGAACTGCATCATAAACCTTCTTACCTACTGTAAGTATTTCGAAATTATGTGCAGATTTCTGAAGCTGAAGATTGAGTTCTTTGACCACCGAAGAGTTGAACGCCCCCGCCAATCCTCTGTTTGATGTGACCACGATATACAGCACGTTTTTCACCTCTCGCTGTACAGTGTAGGTAGCTACCTGTTCCGGATCCGCACCTGCGCTCACATTTTCAATCAGCTCGGTCAGCTTTTCAGAATAAGGTCTCAGCATTACGATAGCATCCTGTGCTTTTTTGAGTTTCGCCGCTGCCACCATCTTCATTGCACTGGTGATCTGCATTGTCGAGCTGATGGAGGTAATTCGTCCGCGTATTTCCTTTAAATTTGCCATTGAATAAGGTTCAAAGTCTAAGGGTTAATATTCAAGATACAGCCTGATGAAGCCGTATCCTGATTAATTTTAATATTAATTGTACTTTACTGAGATATCAGCAGCAGCACTCTTCAGCACATCGGTAATGCTGTTATCAATTTTTCCAGCTTTGATGGCTGCCATAGTTTCCGGATGTTTCGATTTCAGGAAATCAACATATTCCTTCATGAATTCTTTCACTTTTCTTACCGGAACGTCTCTCAGAAGGTTTTCAGTTCCTGCATACACCATGGCTACCTGATTTTCTACAGGAAGCGGAGAGTTCACAGGCTGCTTCAGAATTTCCACATTCTTTTCTCCTTTCGAAATAACCGAAAGTGTGGCTGCATCTAAATCAGAACCGAATTTAGCAAACGCTTCGAGTTCTTTGTATTGCGCTTGATCTAATTTCAAAGTTCCAGAAACTTTCTTCATAGATTTGATCTGAGCATTACCACCTACTCTGGAAACGGAAATCCCCACGTTGATGGCCGGACGAACACCGGAGTTGAAAAGATCCGATTCGAGGAAAATCTGTCCGTCTGTAATAGAGATTACGTTGGTCGGAATATATGCAGATACGTCCCCAGCCTGAGTTTCAATAATCGGAAGTGCAGTAAGCGAACCACCACCTTTCACCAATGGTTTCAGAGCTTCAGGAAGGTCGTTCATCTGTTTGGCGATACTATCATCAGCGATGATTTTTGCTGCTCTCTCCAACAATCTGGAGTGAAGATAGAACACGTCTCCAGGATATGCTTCGCGGCCCGGTGGTCTTCTCAACAGCAGAGAAAGTTCACGGTAAGCTACTGCCTGCTTGGAAAGATCATCGTAAATAATGAGAGCCGGCCTTCCCGTATCACGGAAATATTCTCCGATAGAAGCACCTGCCAATGGAGCATAAACCTGCATCGGAGTCGGATCTGAAGCATTTGCAGCAACAATAACAGTGTAAGCCATTGCACCTTTATCTTCTAAAGTTTTTACAATCTGTGCAACTGTAGAACCTTTTTGACCTACCGCAACATAGATACAGTACACCGGTTGTCCTGCATCATAAAATTCTTTCTGATTCAGAATGGTATCGATGGCTACAGTGGTTTTCCCTGTTTGGCGATCACCAATAATCAACTCTCTCTGTCCTCTTCCCACCGGAATCATGGAATCGATTGCTACGATCCCTGTTTGAAGCGGCTCGTTAACCGGCTGTCTGTAAATTACTCCAGGTGCTTTTCTTTCGAGCGGCATTTCGTAAAGTTCTCCTGTAATAGGGCCTTTACCGTCAATTGGGTTTCCTAGGGTATCCACAACTCTTCCCAGCATCCCTTCCCCAACCTTAATAGAGGAAATGGTATTGGTTCTGTTTACAGTATCTCCTTCTTTTACTTGCTTCGATTCACCCAAAAGCGCAACACCCACGTTGTCTTCTTCAAGGTTCAGTACGATTCCTTCAATTCCGCTCTGGAATCTCACTAACTCTCCGTACTGTACATTTTCCAATCCGTAAACACGGGCGATTCCATCACCAATCTGAAGTACTGTTCCTACTTCTTCTACGTTGGACTGCGTATCAAAATTTGCTAACTGTTGCTTCAGTATCGCTGATACTTCTGCCGGATTTATTTCTGCCATTTTGGTTCTTTTTTCTTAATTTAATTGAAAATCTTTTCTTAACTGATTCAGTTTGGATTTTACCGACGCATCTATTTGCTGGTCTCCAACTCGTAGGATATATCCTCCTAAAATATCAGGGTTAATAATGGTATTCAGGTCGAAGTTGCTCCCTTCCTTTACCAGTCCGGATGATTTCAGAATTTCTGTAACATTATTCTGAGACAATTCAGAAGCAGAAGTAAGGGTAATTCTTTGAATGCCTTGTTTATCTTCTACTTTGTTGATGAATTCCTGCGCAATATTTCTCATCTCCTTTTCTCTTCCCTGTCTGATGACAAGGTTGATGATATTTTGCGATACTTTAGAGAAACTTTTGAATATTTCAGATGCCGCAGCCATTTTCTTTTTAGAATCAATAAAAGGTGTTGCAAAGAAAGCGTTGAGTTCTTTACTTTCTTTCATGATTCTAACAACCTCTTTCATTTCTGAAAAAACAGATGCCGTGTTGCCGTTTTCCTGCGTGAAATCCAGCAAACCCTGTGCGTATCTTTTTGCTACTTTGGATGTCAGCATTATAATTAATTCAGATTAACGTTGTTCAAATAATTCTCTACCAGCGCATCCTGAGCTTCGTTGTTGTTCAGCTTTTGCTTCAGGATATTCTCTGCGATGTTTACAGACAGTGCACCAATTTGTGTTTTGATGTCGGCCATTGCAGCGGATTTTTCTGCCTGAATGGACTGTCTTGCCTGCTCAATAAGCTTATCGCCTTCTGCTTTTGCAATATCTTTCGCTTCACCAACGATTCTATCCTTGATTTCTCTAGCTTCTTTCAGGATAGCATCTCTTTCCGCTTTTGCTTCACGAATGATTCTCTCGTTGTCAGATTTCAGCTGTTCCATCTCTATTTTAGCCAATTTAGCTTGGTTCAGCGCATCCACGATAGAAACTTCTCTATCGTTCACTGCTTTCATAATGGGTTTCCATGCAAATTTTGTCAGTAGGAAAAGAAGGATTAAAAACGTGAGCGTCATCCAAAACAAAAGGCCTATTCCCGGTTCGATTATCATAGTATATAAACTTTATTGATTGTTTTCTAAAAATTATGGAAAATAAAAAAATCTTAGCAGCAGCCAACCGCTGGCTGCTAAGATCATTTTTTTGCAGATTACTTGATGAAGGCACCAAAGATAATCGCGATAAGGCCAGCACCTTCGATAAGTCCGGCTGCGATCAACATCGCTGCTTGAATCTTACCTGCTTGTTCCGGCTGTCTTGCGATAGCATCCATAGCGTGTCCACCGATTTTACCAATACCAAGGCCTACCCCTAATACTGCTAAACCGATTCCTACATAAATTAGTCCTGCTCCAGTTGTTAAATCCA
>JAEYOX010000037.1 GCA_023411265.1 Bacteroidota bacterium
GGATAAAGCGGTTACAGGATTCAACGGAACATTAAATATTAAAGACGAGAAAGCTAAAGGACACGGTTTCGGGATGGGGTTTTATTTCCGGCCGGAAGACAATCTGGATGTGAGCATCGCGTATCGCTCACCTGTGAATATGAAAGCGGAAAACGGGACGGCCACGTTTAATGTAAGCCCCGCTATTTATCCGCTCTTAGGTCTGAATGCCAATGGCCAGGACAAATTCACGGCTACGCTTCCTCTAGTAGAAGAATATACCTTGGGCGCCACTTATAAAGTAACCCCCAACTGGAAAATTTCAGCGGAAATGAACTATACAGGCTGGGAAAAATATGAAAAACTGACCCTGGATTTTGAAAATGCTCCTGCGGGTAATCAGGAAGATCCTACGGTATTGGTAAATCCTAAAAATTTTCATAATACCCGCACCTTCAGACTGGGAACCGAATACAGATTCAATTCCATGATTGCGGGAAGGCTGGGCTGGTATTATGACGAAGCTCCGTACGAGGATAAAGATTTTATTCCGGAAACGCCTTCTTTTGATGCCAATGTTATTACAGGCGGTATTGGATTGAACTTCGGAAACTTCGGTGTTGATCTGGCTGCTGCCGCTTCTTTCCCGAAAAGCCGGACATTTAACAACCAGAATATTCATTTTGCGGGACAAGCAAAAGCCAGAACATTTTATTTTGGTTTAGGAGTTAATTATAATTTAAATTAAAAAGCATGAAAAAAATATTCATATCCACCCTCGCAGTATCCCTGATGCTGTTCTCCTACAGTTGCGATACTGATTTTGATCAAGATCTCACTACAGTACCAGTCACCAGTGGCAGTGCAGATTTCAGCAGATATGTGGCCTTAGGAAATTCACTTACAGCCGGATACAGAGACGGCGCATTATACATCGACGGCCAAAACGAATCCTACCCTTCTATTGTAGCTTCACAGATGAGCTTAGCCGGCGGAGGAGATTTCAGACAGCCTCTGATGCCAAATAATTCAGGGGGGTTTACAAATTTGTTTAACCCGAATACCGGTGCTTTTGCCGGAAAACTTGTTCTTACAGTGGCTGATGGATCACTTGCTCCCACGCCTACAGCGCCGGGGGGGGCATTAGACAATATTACCGCTGCAGGACCGTACCAGAATCTGGGCGCACCAGGAGCAAAATCGTTTCATTTAGGGCTATCAGGCTATGGCAATGCAGCAGGACTGCAGGCGGGCTTAGCTAATCCTTATTATGTCCGTTTTGCTACCAGTACAACTTCTTCCATTATAACGGATGCTGTTGCCCAGAATCCTACATTTTTCTCTCTTTGGATCGGAAACATGGATGTCTTAGCATATGCAACCAGCGGAGGAATGGGCACAGATCAAAAAGGTAATATGAATCCGGCTACGTATGGACCTAACGACATTACAGATCCCGGAGTTTTTTCTTCAGTGATTACCTCCTATGTTAATGCACTTACTGCCAACGGAGCTAAAGGCGTTATTGCCAATATTCCGAGTGTGACTTCGATTCCATTTTTTAATAGGGTTCCTGCTATGCCAATTGCCGGATTGAATGACGCACAGGTAAATCAACTGAACACCGGTTATGCACAATATAACGCTGCTCTGGCACAAGCAAAATCTTTTGCTTTGATTACTGATGCCGAATATCAGAAAAGACTGATAAAATTTGAACCCGGAATTGCCAACGGTGCCGTGATTGTAGATAAAGATCTTACGAATCTTACCGCAATGCAGATTCCTTCTTACCGTCAAACTACGGCTAATGATTACATATTGCTCACCGCTTCTGCGGTTCTTACTCCCTCAGCAGGAGGAGGCACCTCTGTTCCTTTAGCAGATCATTATGTACTTACAGAGATAGAAGCCGGTAAAGTAACTGCTGCAACCACAGCGTATAACACTTCGCTGAGCACGATAGCGCAATCGAAAGGTCTTGCTTTCGTAAATGCACACTCCAAAATGACAGAACTATCTTCATCTTCAGGCATCCGCTGGAATGGGGTGAAATATACCGCCGAGTTCGTTACCGGAGGAACCTTTTCTCTGGATGGGATCCACCTTACCGGAAAAGGTGCGGGGCTCATTGCCAATGAATTTATCAAAGCAATTAATGCAAAATATGGTTCTAATTTACCACTTGCAGAAATTAATAAATATTCTGGTGTAACCTTTCCATAATCGTACATCAACATTGTCATATTTTAAACCATCTGAAACCCTTCAGGTGGTTTTATTTTTTCTAAATTTGCATATCATATAAAAATAGTAAAAATGGCTGAACAGTTAAGCTATCTGTTTTCTACAAGAACAAGTAAAGATCTTGCCAGTAAAATTGCTAAACATTACGGGCAGGAAATGGGAAAAATCAACTTTCAGGAGTTCAGTGACGGCGAATTCGAACCCGTTCTGGATGAGTCTGTGCGTGGCGGACGCGTTTTTCTGATTGGCTCCACTTTTCCTCCGGCAGACAATCTTCTGGAGCTTCTCCTCATGATTGATGCTGCAAAACGGGCGTCTGCAAAAAGCATCACGGTAGTACTGCCTTACTATGGGCTTGCCAGACAAGATAGAAAGGACAAACCCCGCGCACCGATTGGAGCAAAACTGGTGGCCAATCTTCTTACGGCGGCAGGCGCAACAAGAATCATGACGATGGATCTGCACGCAGACCAGATTCAGGGTTTCTTCGAAATTCCGGTGGATCATCTTTATGCTTCTACTATCTTTGTGGATTACATCCATTCTTTAAATCTGGATCACCTCACCATCGCATCACCGGATATGGGTGGTGCCAAAAGAGCAAAAAATTACGCAGGCTATTTGGGAGCCGAAGTGGTAATTGCCTATAAAGAAAGAAAAAAAGCCAATGTAGTGGAGGAAATGTTCCTCATCGGCGATGTGACCGGCAGAAATGTTATTCTTATTGATGACATGATTGATACCGCAGGCACCTTGTGTAAAGCTGCAGAAATCCTGATAAAAAACGGAGCAAAATCTGTAAGAGCCATGGCTACACATCCGGTACTTTCCGGGAAAGCGTATGAAAACATCGAAAATTCTGCCCTTTCAGAAGTTATTGTTACCGATACTATTCCCGTGAAAACAGAACTTTCATCTAAAATAAAAGTGCTTTCATGCGCCTCCCTTTTTGCGGATGTAATGAGAATGGTACACGAGCATAAATCCATCAGCGATAAATTTATCATTTAAAACAACGAACCTTCTTCAAAAAAAGAAGGTTTTTTTTTGTCACAAATATTATTATCTTTGCAACCTTAAAAAATTCAAACATTTTATCTAATGAAATCTATTACAATTCAAGGTACAAAAAGAGAAAGCGTGGGCAAAAAGTCTACAAAAGCTTTACGTGATGCTGAATTAGTTCCTTGTGTTGTTTACGGAGGTAATGGGCCTTTGAACTTCTCTACTAAAGAGAAAGCATTCAAAAATCTGGTATATACTCCTGAAGCACACACGGTAGAACTGGTTATTGACGGAGAAACAATTCCGGCGGTACTTCAGGATATTCAGTTTCATCCAATTACCGATCAAATCCTTCATGC
>JAEYOX010000024.1 GCA_023411265.1 Bacteroidota bacterium
ATTTTTTCATAGAGTTTCTTTGCCGGATTACCGGGTTCCACGTGCAGCGCGACATTACCTTCGGTATTGTCCAAAGTCATTTCCATCAATTTTTTCCCTATGCCCTTTCCGCGGTAATCCTGATGAGTAGCGATGTACACTAGAATATTCTCCGGAATATATCCTTTCATTCCGGTAAAATTGATAATCACCGCGCCTACCATCTTCTCATCATCTTTAGCTGTCAGCAGGATTCCACCGCTTTTACCGTCTCGGTACAGCGCATAATCCAGGCACTTCTGAATATCAGTTCTGGCATCCCCATATTGATCAAGATGTTGAAAAAGGAAATCTGCAATCTGCTGTTCTGTATCGGCAGAAACGTCTATGGGATTTTTGTAACAGGTATATTGTATCATAAAATAAAATTAAAAACCACACTAATGGGTAGCAATTTGGTTTGCTTAATTTTTCTGATTAAAGAACAGTAATGTAACTCAACAGTCATGGGAAAATGTCCCCAAATCAAAAACAGCGAACCGATTTTTCTGAAATTTTCTGAAGTATCGCTGTGAAGTATAGAAACAAATATAAGGAAAATAATTAATATTATACCATGGTGAGAATGCAACGGTTCGGCAAGATAGAAATATCGAAATTCTTACTGCCCTCCGGCCCTTTCAGATAATATTTAGAATAGGAGGGTCGATTTATTTCATCAAACGGAATAATCATTATGATAGTTTTTATAAATTGATTAGTGTTTTTTTAATAGATGAAGCTTAGTATCTTTGCACTACAAAATTTGAATATTAACCTTAAAAAATAAAAGTATGTCATTAGTAGGAAGAAAATTTCCAAACATTACTGTAGATGCAATGTCTGAGATGGGCGACGATTTAAGAATCAACATTTTGGATGAAGCTGTAAAAAATCAACAAAAAGTGCTTTTGTTCTGGTATCCGAAGGATTTCACTTTCGTATGCCCTACCGAATTGCACGCCTTTCAAGAAGCTTTAGGCGAATTTGAAAAGAGAAATACCAAGGTAATCGGTGCTTCATGCGATACGAACGAGGTTCATTTCGCATGGCTTAATACTGCAAAAGAGAATGGAGGAATAGAAGGTGTAACTTATCCGCTGCTTGCAGACACCCACAGACAACTTGCGAATGCACTGGGAATTGTTGATCAGGATTTCGATTATGATGAAGAAGGAAACGAACACTTCACAGGATCCAACGTTACCTATAGAGCTACATACCTTATCGACGAAACCGGAAAAATTTTCCATGAAGCCGTAAACGATATGCCACTAGGCAGAAACGTAAAAGAATTTATGCGACTTATTGATGCCTACACCCATGTTCAGAAGCACGGGGAAGTTTGCCCCGCCAATTGGGAGGAAGGCAAAGAGGCCATGAATGCGGACAGAAACTCTACCGCAGCTTATTTATCGAAACACTTAAACTAAGACTGAAATGTATTTGGAATTAACAGAAGACACCTTACAGGAATTGGTGGCACAGCATGACAAAGTTGCAGTTCAGTACGGCGCCACTTGGTGCGGAAACTGCAGAATCATGAAGCCTAAGTTCAAGAAACTGGCTTCTGAGAATGACGATGTGGCTTTCTACTATGTGGATGCTGAAAAACTTCCGGAAAGCCGGAAACTTGCACAAGTGGACAACCTGCCTACCTTTGCTGTTTTCAAAAACGGACAACTTGTCAATCAAGTGCAAACCAACCAGGCGGAAAGTCTCAACACATTATTCAACGAATTGAAATAATCACCCAAGGCCTTCCCTAAACGGAGGGCCTTTTTAAAATATTATCAGTATGAAATTACCTGTAATCAGACAATTTTATCAGCAACAGAGTGCAGAGAATCTCGAGAAAGCTGTAGAAGTATTAGAAAGCTTCTGCGAATTCAGAGGAACCACTGAAGAAGACCTGAATGTAGTCGGAGAACTCATCACCAATATGCTGGGCGCAGTAGAAGTACACGCGAATGTTCAAAACGGCATGAGTGAGAAAGACGCCCTGAACGGTTTTGCCCAAAAAGTATTGGGCAGTATCGACAAGGCCTGAAGCTGAATTTTATAAAAAACAAGAACGCTGTCCTATGAAGAACAGCGTTTTTTTATTAGAGCCGATTAAAACTTATATCAGTTCCAAAAAACGCATGGTGTCGGTTTTATCTGCATAATCGGTAAGAGATGGTTTCTGGGTTTCCCCAAAATTTACTGATTCCAAACCTGCTTCCGGCATTGCCACTACGCATTGAATGTTTTCAGCATTTTGTTCAAGGAAATTCTGCACTTCCCGCAGATCTCTGTACCGCAAAAAATACAAGACCGAAAGCGGACTGAATAACTGAGTTTCTTCCTTCATCATCACAAAATTATTGTCCCAGAATTTCTCCTGATTAAGGAGATAAATCGCTTTGTGATAATCGTAGTTATTGGCGTAACTGTGATGGTTGATAATCTCGCCGAAAGCCGTAAAACTCCCGAAGATTCTATCGAGAGAAAAATCATCTGGAATTAGCAACTGGGTCACATTTCTGCAACCCATTCCGAAATACCGGAATACATCTTCTCCCAACGATTGCAGTTCTTCGTCGGTTTCATGACCGCTGAGAACCGCCACGGAGGTTCTGTTTTTGCGGATAATGCGCTGAGTATCTTTAAAGTAATATTCAAGATAGCGGGCAGTATTGTTGCTGCCCGTCGCAATCACCGCATCATAATCCTGCAGTTTTTCTACCAGTTCGTAGGTAATATTTCCTCCGGAATAAAAGTTCCAGTATTTTAAAATAAAAGGCAGGAGTTGCCGGTCTTTGGAAGACATTTTGATCATCGGGATATTTCCACTGAGAATAACTGAAAGTACATCATGAAAACCGACCAGCGGAATGTTTCCGGCCAGAATAAGGCCTACTTTTTTGGGTGTTTTTGCTGTTCTGTAGTCGCTGAGCCATGTTTTAAGATGATCTTCCGTGAGAAGTTCGGTCCATTGTCGCAATGCGAACTTCAGATTTTCCTGAGTGAACCACGGATTTTCCTGTTGTGCTCTCATAAGCACAGCTTGAAACTCTTCCTGCAAGTCGGTTTCGGCATCAATTTTCAATAAACTTTGTATTTCCTGAAAGACTTTTATCAGCCCTGAGATTTGTTTGTCGGTGTCCATCATCCTTTTCAATTACGGAAGACGGCACGCCTTCCTGTTTTTCGATGCAAAGGTACAGTTTTTTGGAGTGGATAAAAATCACGAATAAACCTGACTAATAGTTTAGGCGACTGATAATATCATACAGAAAATGACGGGGTATGAATTTGCTTGGTGAATATTGAAAACATCACAGAATTTAGGCTATGTCACATCGTGGGGTGAGGGACAGCGCCTGAGCAGAAGAAATCCTAATCTTACACAGTCTTCATTGCTTCTAATCTTAATTTTTTGATGCGCGCATCCAGATCTTCACTGGAAAGGGTGGAGCGAAGACTATCCACTTTTATAGGGAAACTGAGCGGCGTGAATGCGGTGGCTTTTTTCAAAATAATTTTTGACTGCGAAATTCTGTGAAACGCTGAACGTAAACGCAACTCTTCCAATTGCTGATTAAACACCTCAGTATAGGACTGCCGTACCAAAAAATGATCCGGATGATATTGTTCCAAAACATTGAAGATGAGTCCGGCAGAGGCTTGCAGCGACTTATTATTGCGCTGTTTTCCATACAGATTTTGCAGCACCAAACCGGAAACCACCGCAATATCTCGAAATTTTCTTCTGGCCATTTCAGTAGCATTGATACTTGAGATCACATCACGCATCAGATTTTCTTCAGACAGGATTTCTTTCAAGCTTTCGTGATTAATCGGAATTTCCGAATCGCTGAACAGTTCAAAACCATAATCATTCATAGCCATAGAAAACGAAATAGGGGATAATTTTGAAATCCGAAAAGCAATAAGAGCCGCCATCACTTCATGGATGAGCCGCCCTTCAAAAGGATACATAAACAGGTGAAACCCCTGCCGGTTTTCAATCATTTCCACCAGAAACTCATCTTCTCTGGGGATATGGGAACGATCATTCTGACGAATCAAAAGTGGATGCAGAAATTGCAGTTCCTTCTCTGTACCTTTTGGATTTAAAGAATCTGAAAGTTTTTTACGGAGAAAATGCCCTAAATCCGAACTCAGCGGCAATCTTCCGCCCAAATAACTGGGTACTTTTGCTTTTCCTTTCGAAGCACGGACATACACTGTCATCTCTTTAATCATGGCCACTTCCAGCACTCTTCCGGCCAAAATAAATTTATCCTCTTTATTCAATCGGGAAATAAAATATTCCTCAATCATTCCGATATATCCACCCGAAAGAAATTTCACTTTCAGCATCGCATCGCTGACGATAACGCCAAGATTCATACGGTGAAGCATCGCTATTTTCCTTGAAGTAACACGATAAAGTCCTTTTTCATCTATCACCACTTTATGAAATTCCTCATAGTTTTTCAGTGCTCCTCCGCCGATGGTCAGAAATTCCAGAATTTCATTAAATTCAGACTCCAGCATCGCACTGAAAGCAAAAGTCTTTTTTACAATATTGAACATTTCTTCTTTTGTAAATCCTTCTCCAACAGCGATAGTAACCAAGAACTGATTCAACACGTCAAAGCTTAAAAGCAGTGGTTCACGTTTTTCAATTACATTTTGTTTTACAGCCTCTTTTAAAGCTGCGACTTCTATCAATTCCAAAGAATGAGTCGGAACACAATAAATTTTGGAGGTTTCAAAAGGCGAATGTCCGCTTCTCCCGGCGCGTTGCAGAAAGCGCGCTACTCCTTTTAAAGAACCAACCTGAATGACGGTATCCACCGGCTTGAAGTCCACGCCTAAATCCAGGGAGGAAGTAGAAACTACCGCTTTTAATTTGCCTGAACTCAAATTTTCTTCAATCCAGATCCGGAGATGGGCATCAATGGAGCTGTGATGAATGGCTATCTGCCCGGCTAAATCAGGATGAGCGTCCAGCAACAACTGATACCAATATTCACTCTGGCTTCTGGTATTGGTAAAAATAATGGTTGACTTTGACTGTTCGATCACCGGAATTACTTTTTCTGCCATTTTCGCTCCAAGATGTCCTGCCCAGGGAAGCACTTCCACCTCATCCGGAAACACGGAAATAATCTCGGTCCTTTTCCGTTCTTTAGCAATAACTTTGGTTTTCTTTCCGGGAAATGGTAACAGAACTTCCATTGCTTCATCCAGATTTCCGATGGTTGCCGTTATTCCCCAAATTTTCAGTTTCGGAAGTTGGTTTTTAAGATAGCTAAGCGCCAGTTCCGTCATTACGCCGCGTTTGTTTCCTAATAGTTCATGCCATTCATCAACAGCGATGCACGAAAGATGTTTAAAGAAACTGGAATTGTTTTTCTGCGCCAGAAGAAGATGCAAACTTTCGGGAGTTACCAAAAGAATATCTGGCATATTCCGGGTTTGCTGCTGACGGATTTTAATGTCGGTATCGCCGTTTCTGACCCCCACGGTCCAGTCGAGGCCGATCTCGTGGATAGCTTCAGTAATGGCTTTGGCAATATCTTTCGCGAGGGATCGCAAAGGCGTTATCCATAATAATTTTAACCCTTTAGAATATTGCTCCGGATGATTCATAAAATGGATGACCTGCGCCAGAAAAACAGAGTACGTTTTCCCGAATCCTGTGGGTGCGATAACCATTCCGCTGTACCCATTTTCAAATTTTTCCCAGGTTTTGTACTGAAAACCAAACGGGCTGTTTCCTTTTCCCTGCATCCAGTTTCGGACGATCCGGTACCCTTCTGTTGTCTCAAATTTGTTTTTCATAAAATCAGAAGTTCTAAGATCAGTCGGTAATAAATTTTTTAAGATCATCCAAACGATCTATTTCTTCGGCAGTTTTATCTCTCCGCCAGCGTACAATCCTGGGAAATCTCAATGCTACACCGCTTTTATGTCTTTTGCTGTAGCTTATTCCTTCAAAGGCAATTTCAAAAACGAGTTCCGGTTTCACCGTTCTTACAGGTCCGAATTTTTCCAGCGCATTTTTGTTTACGAACCGGCTTACCTCCATTATTTCTTTATCTGTTAATCCTGAATAGGCTTTGGCAATCGTCACCAAACGGTCTTCATCTTTTACCGCAAAAGTATAATCGGTGTAAAACCCGCTTCTTCTGCCACTTCCTTTTTGCGCATAGATAAGAACTGTATCGATGGTAAAAGGATTTATTTTCCATTTCCACCAATCGCCTCTTTTTCGGCCTGCGTGATATACCGAATTGCGGTGTTTCAGCATCAGACCTTCTGCATTGATTTCTCTCGCGTTATTCCGGAGTTCATCCAGTTTTTCCCAATGATCAGCAGTTATTTTTTGCGATAAAATAATATGTGAAGGCAAGTTCAGTTCGAGCCAGTTTTCTAATTTTTTTCTTCTTTCTTGAAGGGGTTTTTGCCGGAGGTCCTCATATTCCATTTCGAGAAGATCGTACACGATACATTTAACAGGAATTTCTTCAAGCATCTTTTTTGAAATCGTTTTTCTGTTCAGCCTTTTCTGAAGTTCGCTGAAATTCAAAATCTTATCCTCTTTCCAGGCAATAATTTCCCCGTCGATCACAAAGTTGCCTTCACATTTTTTCAAAGATTCCACCAATTCCGGGAACTGATCTGTAACCAGTTCTTCACCCCTCGACCAGATGAAAATTTCATCATTTCTTTTAATGAACTGACCGCGAATTCCGTCCCATTTGTACTCAATCTGCCATTCTTCCGGATCTCCAAGTTCTTTCGGATTTTTTTCAAGCGGATGAGCCAGACAGAAAGGATAAGGTTTGGAGTCGTCCGGATTGTCAATATCACCCTGAATCAATTCTGCAAATGAATAATGACCGGGATCCCAATTTCCCATAATGGAGTGCATAAGAGCAGCAGGTTCCTGTTCGGTAAATTTGGCCAAAGCATTCACCAATGTTTTATGAGATACCCCTATTCTGAAACTTCCGCCTATTAATTTATTGAAAATAAATCTTTCCGTGACATCCAGTCCGTCCCAGGTGCGAAGAATAAACTCCTTTTTTTCAGTTTCTGTTTTATTTTTCAATGTTATGATATCGAACATCCATTGTGATAAGGTTTTATCAATCTGAAACTTGGGCGGAGGAAGCAACAGCGAAATGGTTTCTCCCAAATCGCCCACTGCACTGTAACATTCCACAAACAGCCAATACGGAAGTCCGGTAATTTCCAGAGTCCATTCTTTCAAAAGATTAGTACCTACGGTCCGCTTTGGTCTTTTGCCTGTGAACAACGCAATAAACCATAATTTATCCTGATCCGCAGCAGTTTCCAAGTATCTGATAATAGCTTCCAGTTTCGCATTGGTTTTATTGGTGCTTTCCAGTTGTTTTATTAATTCGGCAAAATCTTTCATTCAATTCGAGTTAAAGGGGATAGTATTTTTAACTTTTATTTTCAGGAGAATCTGTTGGTACTTCGTCCGGTTCTTCGTCACCGAAACGGGAACTTATCGCTTCTGCTTCAATACCGATTTCATTCAGATATTTTGAAAAAACTTCTGTAAAACCATGAGTGACGTACACTTTTTCAGCTTCCGTTTCTTTTACGGCCTTCAAAAGTCCGTCCCAATCTGCATGGTCGCTGATGGCAAATCCGGCATCTGCACTTCGCCATCTTCGGGATCCTCTTACCTGCATCCACCCGCTGCAAATGGCAAGCGCAGGATTCGGAATTTTTTTGATAACGTTGCTGTCTAATAAAGCCGGCGGAACAATGACTGTAGCGCCCTGCATTTCGCTTTTGTTTGAAAAATCGATAACACTATACGGCGGCAATTCTATTCCCGATTCCTCAAATGCAGAGTTTAATCTGGCAATCGAATTATGCACCAGCATGTTGTCATTACTTTCCAACGCCTTCAAAATCCGCTGCGCTTTACCTAAAGAGTAGCCCACCAACACCGGAGTTTTGCCATTATTCTGATTAACCGAAACCCAATCCTGAAGTTTTTGGTTCATCACCTGCAATTCATCCCAGCGATAAATAGGCAACCCAAACGTAGATTCTGTCACAAACTCATGGCATCTTACCGGCTGAAATGGTACCGAAAGACCATCGTCCTGTAATTTATAATCACCAGAAACCACTGCTATAAAACCTTTATATTCAAGTTTAATTTGTGCCGACCCGATGACATGACCCGCCGGAAAGAACGTAATTTTAACGCTGTTTTTCGTGATGGTTTCGCCATAATCTACGCTTTGCACAGAAATGTCTTCTGCAATTCGAAGTTTCAAAATAGGCTTGGTATCGTGATGACATAGATATTTTCTCATTCCCCATCGCGCATGGTCGGCATGAGCATGTGTAATGACCGCGTAATCCACAGGAAACCACGGATCAATGTAAAAATTTCCCTGCGGGCAGTATATTCCTTTGTTGGTAAACTCAATTAATTTCATACACAATCAGTAATCTTTTCCCTATTATCCGCCATGTTAAATGTAAGAAGTAAAGTTAGTTCCAAAAATCCCGCCATGTTAGGTAATTATCGGATTGCCTACATACAAAATTAAATGCCCATTTTATACATTGCAAAAACCTTAAATCCACTAGTACTGTACTGAGCATACGAAGAATTCTTCGTATATTTGCACCAAATTTCATAAAAAATAAAGATCAGCAATGGCGATTAGAATAACAGATGAATGTATCAATTGCGGGGCCTGTGAGCCGGAATGTCCGAACAACGCAATTTATGAAGGTGCTGTAGATTGGAAAGCGTCTGAGGGAACGGCGCTGAAAGGGATGGTAACGATGAAGTCCGGATTAACCATTGATGCCGATGCACCACAGGAACCGGTGAGCGACGATGTCTATTTTATTGTTACCGATAAATGTACAGAATGCAAAGGCTTCCATGAGGAACCGCAATGCGCCGCAGTATGCCCGGTTGACTGCTGTATTCCTGACGAAGATCATGTGGAAAGCGACGAAAGCTTATTAGCTAAGAAAGCTTTTTTACATGGAGAATAAATAATAGCCCCAAAATCTGCGGGCTATTTCCTTTTCTAAACCTTAAACCAAACACTCCATATTCTATGAAAAAACACAATTTCAGCGCAGGCCCCTGCATTTTACCTCAGGAAGTCTTTGAACAATCCGCCGCCGCCATTCTGGATTTCAATAGTTCCGGATTGTCGCTTTTGGAAATCTCACACCGGAGCAAAGATTTTGTTCACGTAATGGAAGAAGCCAGAGCCGTTGTAAAAAAACTGATGAAGATTGGTGATGAATACGAGGTCCTTTATTTGGGTGGCGGCGCAAGTTTGCAGTTTGCTATGGTTCCCTTCAATCTCATGAAAGAGAACAGTGGCCATGCTGCATATCTGGATACCGGTGTTTGGGCCTCCGGTGCTATCAAAGAAGCTCAAAAACTGGGAAAAGTGGATATTGTTGGTTCTTCGAAAGCACAGAACTATACCTATATTCCGAAGGATTATACCGTTGGTGCGGCTTATGATTATTTCCACTGTACTTCCAATAACACAATTTACGGAACCCAGATGAAAACTTTTCCAAAGGTAGATACCTTGATGGTCTGCGACATGAGTTCGGATATTTTTTCAAGAGAAATTGATTTTTCACAATTTGACCTCATCTATGCAGGAGCTCAGAAAAACATGGGACCTGCAGGGGTAACCCTCGTGGTTGTTAAAAAAGAAATTCTGGGCAAAACCGGGAGAAATCTTCCTTCTTATCTGGATTACTCCCTTCACATTGCCAAAGAATCCATGCTGAATACGCCTCCGGTTTTTCCAGTGTATGCAAGTTTACTGACACTTCAATATCTTGAAAAAAATGGCGGAATTGCGGCGGCAGAAGAAAAAAATATCACCAAAGCTGCATTACTGTATGGAGAGATCGACCGTAATCCGCTGTTTGAAGGTTTCTGCGCAGTAGAAGACCGTTCGCTGATGAATGTCTGCTTCCGATTGACAGACGAAAGCCGTAAAGAAGACTTTGATGCTGCTTGGAAAGCCGCCGGAATCAACGGACTGAACGGTCATCGAAGTGTAGGCGGTTATCGAGCTAGTTTGTACAATGCCCTTCCACTGGAAAGCGTACAGATCTTAACCGATGTTATGAAATCTTTATAACTAAAAACTAATCCCAAAACTACAAATGAAAATCTTAGCCAACGACGGAATTTCAAAATCCGGTGAAAATGCACTGAAGGATGCCGGCCTTCAACTACTTGAATACAAAGTTGCTCAGGAGCAGTTAATTCCTTTTATTAATGAACATCAGGTTAATGTTTTGCTGGTACGCAGTGCAACACAAGTTAGAAAAGACCTGATAGATGCATGTCCCAGCCTAAAAATTATTGGCAGAGGCGGTATTGGCATGGATAATATTGATGTGGAGTATGCACGTGCAAAAGGAATCTTAGTAATTAATACTCCTACTGCGTCTTCCAGATCGGTAGCGGAAATGGTATTTGCCCATTTCTTTTCCCTTGCCCGTTTCCTGCATGAATCTAACAGGATGATGCCCTTGGAAGGCGAAACTAAATTCAATGAACTAAAAAAATCATATTCCAAAGCAATCGAACTTCAGGGCAAAAATCTGGGAATTATAGGATTTGGAAGTATCGGTAAAGAAGTGGCCAAAATGGGAATTGCACTCGGGATGAATGTAGAGGTTTTCACCAGAACACCCAGAACTGAAACCCTGACCTTAAAATTCATGGACGGACAGGCAGTGCATTTTGAAATCAGCACTACCCAGGATTTGCAGCAATTTCTTGCTAATAAAGATTTACTGAGTCTCCATACACCAAAATCCGAAGGCTACATTATTGATCAAAAACAGTTTGAACAGATGAAAGAGGGGGTTTTTATAGCAAATACCGCAAGAGGCGGCGTTATAAATGAAGTTGCTTTATTGGATGCGCTGGAGTCAGGAAAAGTAGCAGGAGCGGCTTTAGATGTTTTCGAAAACGAACCACGCCCCGAACTAGCTCTGCTCATGCATCCGCAATTATCATTATCACCACACCTTGGCGGAAACACTGTTGATGCTCAGGAAAAAATAGGAACTGAGCTAGCCGCTCAAATTATTCAATTTCTAAAAAACTGATTTCCGAATGCCAATTTTTAAACCATTCCGTGGCATCCGCCCACACGAAGATTATCTGGAACGGTTTCCGAGCCACCCTATTGATAATTATACTCAGGAAGAGCTGAACCGCAAGGCTCAGGAAGATTCTTCCTACATCCAGATGATTAAGCCTTTCGTCTGCAGTAAATCTAAAGACGTTGACAGGAACCTGAGGAAAATCCGGACCAACTTTGAAGAAATGCTGCACAGCAATAAACTGGTACAGGATGCTTCGTCCTTTTATTTATACGAACAGATCCACCCCAATAAATCCATATTCAGAGGGCTTCTGGGTCTAGTGAGTGTGGAAGACTTCTGGGCTGGGAAGATAAAGCGTCATGAGAGCACTATTCCGCAGAAAAAAGAGAATCTGGCCTATTATCTGGAAAAAGTAAATCTGCAAGCAGATCCCGTTTTGCTTACTTATCCGGCAAATTCCAAAGTGGAACTTCTTATGAATTACGAAGAAAAAAATGTTCCGACGGTGAATATTGTGGATAGCCAAGGAATCCGACACAAAATCTGGAAAATAGACAATCGCCTGAAGATGCTTCAATATAAGGAAGTGCTGGATCAGGTGGATTCATTTTACATTGCAGATGGGCATCACCGAATAGGCTCGGCTGCACTTAATGCAAAATTGCAAAAAGAAAAAAATAAAAAACACACAGGAACAGAAGGATATAATTTCATTTTTAGTTTTATCGTATCCAATCAGTCGATAAAAATCCACGATTATAACCGATATATTACCGATTTAGGAAGCATGACTCCAGCTCAGGTTCTGGAAAAACTCCAAAAATCTTTCACGGTGTACGAAAAAGGAAACACTCCTTACTTTCCATCACAAAAGTTTCATATTTCCATGTATTTGGACGGTTTGTTTTATTCATTGCATGTGAAGCATGAATTGCGAAATAATGAAGCTTCTCTGCCACATCTGGATCATCATTTATTGGATCAGTATATCTTAAAGGATATTTTCAGTATCGAAAATACCGACAGTTCCCACCGCATCAAATATCTGAAAGGAAACTCCTCTGTAGACGGAATCCTAAAACTGAAAGAAAAAATAGATGACGGCCACGGGGCTGTAGGTTTCGGGATTTTCCCTGTAAGTTTCAATGAAATGCTCAGAATTTCAGACAACAAAATAAGCATGCCGCCTAAATGCACATACATTGAGCCTAAACTCATCAGCGCACTCATTATGTACGACATGAAATAAATTTCTTATTTTTAGTGATTCCAAGAAAAGTATCGATGAATAAAATCCTCCTTCTTATTCCACTCTTTCTGGGTGGAATTTTATTTTCCCAGAAAAGACCGGCTCAAAAGCCCAAAATTGATTTTCGATCAGATTTTAAAAAAATATCCGACGAAATCATGCTGAACAGTACCGCCTATGAAAATCTGCGAGATCTCAGTCAGAATATTGGACCTCGTTTTAGCGGAACTCCCGCTTACGACCGCGCTGTAGAATGGGCTGAAAAGAAATTTGCAGAAAACGGAGGAAGTGGAATAAGAAAACAAGACGTAAAAATTCCAGTTTGGGAAAGAGGTCAGGAGCATTTTCAGATAAGCACCGGAAAAGGAAAATGGAAAAACATCAGGGCATTGGCAATGGGGGGTTCTGAAGGAACATCGGGAAAAGATCTTATCGGGGAAATACTCTACGTTCCGGATCTTGTTGCATTTAATAAACTCCCCTCGGCAGAGGTTCGGGATAAAATCGTATTTTTTAACTACGCATTTGATCAAACACTAATAAATCCTGCCGAAGCCTATCTCGATGCCGGAAGATACCGCTGGTCTGCACCGTCCTTAGCCAGCAGAAAAAATGCAAAAGCCATTATTACCCGCTCTGCCACCTCGGCTTTTGATGATGTTCCGCATACAGGAAGCATGTATTACGACAGCGATGACAAACGAAAGATTCCGGCACTCACTATTGGTGCAAAAAGTGCAGATCACCTGGAAGCCTTACTGAAAAAACAGTCGGTCACTGGAAAACTCATTACTACTTCAGGAACCACAGGTGAAACAATAGTTCATAATGTCATTGCTGAAATTCCAGGAAATCGTTCGAACAGTATTATTCTAATCGGTGCACATCTAGATTCCTGGGATATTTCACAAGGTGCGCACGACAACGGCGCAGGAGTAGTTCAGGTCCTGGAAGTTCTACGGGTTTTTAAAAAACTGAATATTCAAAATCAGCATACATTGCGGTTTGTCCTTTTTGCCAATGAAGAAAACGGAGTTCACGGTGGTGAAACCTACGCAGCACAAGTAAAAAAATCCGGCGAAAAACATCTGTTTGCAATCGAAAGTGATGCCGGAGGCTATTCACCGCGAGGGATTTCTCTTGACATGATTCCGCAGCGAAGAAGACAGATTCTCGCATCAAAACATTTCTTTTTACCGTATGGTGTTTATGATTTCAGTAAGGAAACAGCGGCTCAGGATATTTTACCTCTTAAAAAGTTGGGTGTTCCTCTAGCGGAATTAGTTCCCGATATGCAACGTTATTTTGACATTCATCATACAAGCGAAGATACTTTTGATAAAATCAACCGTCGAGAATTGAACCTCGGTGCTGTGGCAATTGCTCACATGGTGTACTTGATTGATAATAGCTGGTAATATTTTAGGCTGGCAAACAGCAATAATAAAATTAAATTTTATAAACCTCATCGCACTTTCTTCCATAAAAAAACGCGGTTTCCCGCGTTTTAATAGACCGATGTCATAAGTAAAAAAGTTCTATGAAAATTTATTGTGGTGTCTTTAATTATAAGATGCAGAAATGTAAAAAAGTTGCACCTTGAATAAAAAAAATTTTACATTTTATTTTTTTTAGCCAAATTTTGAATTAATCTGTTTTACGAACCGACTTCATCACCACCCACTTTCTTCCATAAAAAAAACGCAGTTTCCTGCGTTTTAACAGACCGATGTCATAAGTAAAAAAGTTTCTATGAAGAAAATTATTTGGTGTCTTTATTAATAAGATGCAAAAAAGTGAAAAAGTTGCACCTTGAATCAAAAAAAATTTTAAAATTTTATTTATTTTGAAACACACCCCATCTATCGCCCGTGAATAGGGAAAGCGAGTATATTTTCCTTTAATTTTTCTATTCTTTCGGTTGATGTTGTCATCATCATTTTTTAAGTAAATAAAAAAAGACTGCCGATAACGACAGTCTTTTTTATTAAAATTCGGAATTAAATAAAGATTAATGAACCTTTACAAGTTCAACATCAAAAACCAACCATGCATTTGGAGGAATAACGCCACCTGCGCCATTAGCTCCATAACCTAACGATGCCGGGATCAAAAATGTTGCGGTTTCACCTTCTTTCAGCATCATAATGCCTTCATCCCAACCTTTGATCACTCGACCCATTCCTACCGGAAATTCGATTGGGTTTCCTCTTTTGAATGAATTGTCGAATTCCGTACCATCAACCAAAGTACCGGCGTAGTGCACAGAAACCACATCGCCAGCTTTTGGCGCTTTGCCTGCTGTAGTTTTAGTAATTTTATAATAAAGTCCGGACGTAGTGGATTCCATTCCGGATTTTTTGTCGTTTACCATTTTTTCCTGATTGGCTTTAAATTCTTCTTCTTTCTTTTTCTTTTCAGCTTCAGCTTTAGCTAGATAAGCTTTATTATTTTCCGCGATCTTCGCTTTTCCTTCGCTGAAAATTTTTGCAGCATCATATTCCTTATAGGCATCACCTTTGCCAAAAACCGAAACTTTTTCAAGAACGATATCCGTTTTAGGTTTGTCTTGTGGCCCTTTTTCTACCGTAGCAATACTGTCAATCACATTGATTCCGTTCACAACTTTTCCAAAAACCGTGTGTTTCCCGTCTAACCAGGGAGTAGGAACCTGAGTGATAAAAAACTGGGAGCCGTTGGAATTAGGGCCGGAATTCGCCATGGAAAGCACCCCTTTCCCGTCGTGTTTCAGATCATTCTTTTCGTCTTCAAATTTATATCCCGGATCACCCATCCCAGTTCCCTGGGGATCGCCGCCCTGAATCATAAAGTTCTCGATTACTCTGTGGAAGATGGTTCCATCATAAAAAGGAACTCCTTTGGCTTTTGCTTTGTTATCGATTTTGCCTTCCGCTAGTCCAACGAAATTGGCTACGGTAACAGGAGATTTTTCATCCTCCAGTTTTACAATCATGTTCCCTTTCGTGGTCTGAAGGTTTGCGTAAAGACCTTCCTGAAGGCCTTCGTAAGTTTGCTTGTCTACATTCATCTTTTTATAAATTGGTGTGCAGCTCAGCAGCGACAGCGTCGCTACGGCCAACATTATTTTTGCTTTTTGCATTATTTTATTCGTTTTAATGTTATTATCAGCGGAATATCGTTTGGTATTTTAGCCCCATCTCCATAGGTGCCGTAAGCCAAGACGGAGGGTACAAGAAGGGTGACTTCTTCACCGCGCGTCATATATTTCAAGGCATCTTCTACGGCGATCAGTTCCGTTGGAAACTTGCTAAACGGCACGTCATGGTATCCTTTCGGTTGATCATACAGCTGTGTTCCGGTAAAATCGGAAATATAATATCCATATGAAACCACGGCATCGTCCGGGCTTTTTTCTCTATTGCTGAAATTTTCCCGATTCACCCAATAATTCATGGCGGTGGGATAAAATTTCTCTTCTTGTCCCGCAATCCAGTCCTGAATCTGTTTTCTTTCCAATTGATTAAGAATCTTTGCTCGATCTTGCGATGATGCTATTTTTGGCTGTGCTTTGCTGCCACTCACAGGAGCATAGATTTCCTGCTTTTGCTGACAGCCTGCCAACGCTAAAAAAGCTGAAAAAAGTATTATTTTTTTCATAAGCATTTGCGAAAATAAGGAATTAGGTTCAGATAGAAAAACAAAAAAACCGGAACATCATCCCGGTTTTTTTAATGGGTAAGAATCAGTCTTATACTGTTTCCAGAACATTTCTTTCCACCAGTTCTCTCCATCCGAAAGGGTCTTCGGCTTGATTGGTCTGGATGTCTACCAAAGCTTTTTTCAATGTTAGTGCATAGCTGTCCTGCTCGGCCAGTACAGGTAAATCAAACCGTTCATCTTTGTATCCAAAAGCTTTAAATACAGAAGTAACCACTGCAGTTCCAACCCCCCAAATTTCTTTCAGGGTGCCATTTTTCTGAGCTTCCAAAACCTTTTTTACTGGTATAGGCTCTACCCTAATATCCATGCCTTTATGTTTTGCCAGCTGAATAAAACTATCTCGGGTAATCCCGTCAAGAATTTTTTCGGAAGTCGGTGGTGTATAAATGGTGTCATTAATTCTTACGAAAACATTCATGGTACCACTTTCTTCAAAATACTCATGAGTGGCATCATCTGTCCAGATGATCTGATCATATCCTTCTTCTATGGCCAACTGTGTGGGGTAAAAGGCAGCAGCATAGTTTCCGGCGGCTTTTGCAAAACCTACTCCCCCGGAAGCCGAACGAGAATAATAATCAGAAATTTTCACGGAAACGGGTGCAGTATAATAACTTTTCGCCGGAGAAGCTACGATAGCGAACATATATTTGTGAGAAACTCTAGCTTTCAGGCCTTCTTCTGTTGCGAAAATGAGCGGACGAATATAGAGAGACTTTCCATCGCCGTAGGGGATCCAAGCCCGATCCACATCCATAAGCGCTTTGAGTCCATTCATAAAAACTTCCTCAGGAACTTCCGGCATAGCCAAACGTTTTGCTGATTTGTTGATACGTTCAAAATTCTTGCGTGGCCTGAACAGGAATACCTGTCCGTCTTTATCTTTATAAGCTTTCATTCCTTCAAAACAAGCCTGTCCATAGTTGAAAGTCATATTAGCAGGAGAAAACGAAAGCGGTCCGTAAGGCATCAGTTTGGCCTCCCCCCATTTTCCGTTTTCGTATTCGCAAATGATCATATGATCAATAAAATGATCGCCAAAAGAATAGTTTTCCTGATCAAAAGAATCGAGTCTTGAACTGGAAGTTTTTTGAATTATCATATTTTAAAATTTAATCGATTTTGATAAATAATTTAATGTTATAAATATAGTGATTTTCCATTAAATTTGAACAAAAATTAATTGAAAAGAACAGTTAAATATACCGCTGATGGCAGCAAGACGCTATTTATCAATGAATTGAATGAAAATTACCATTCACATCATGGAGCACTTCAGGAGGCGAAGCACGTGTTTATTGAGAACGGTTTAAACCAGTTGGATATTTGTGAAATTAATATTTTAGAGCTGGGTTTTGGTACAGGTTTAAATGTTTTAGTAACTTTTGATGAATTTTTAAGAAATAAATCCTTTCTGAAAATCCGTTATTTTACCATCGAAAAATACCCGATTTCTTTGGAAGAAGTTGCCGCACTGGAATATCGTAATCTTTTTGATGATGAAAGGACTAAAATCTGCTTTCAAAGAATGCATGAAATTCCCTGGGAAGAGCCAGTAGAACTTGCCTCTGGTTTTGAGCTTACTAAATTTCAGTGTGACTTCATGAAGATTTCCAATCTCGCCATGCCTGAAATTCATTTGGTATATTTCGATTGTTTTGGAGCGCGTGTGCAACCGGATCTTTGGGAGAAACCTCTTTTTGCCATGACTGCGGATAAAATGAAAGCCGGCGGATTGCTCACCACCTATTCTTCCAAAGGCAGCGTGAGAAGAATTCTGAAAGATCTGAACTTTACCGTTGAAAAAAAGCAGGGGCCGCCGGGAAAACGGGAAATGATCAATGCATTCAAGCAATAAGACGTTACTCTAATAATTGATGAAGTAAATTCCTCAGTGATTTTATGAATTCCAATTCATCGAATTTACGTATTCTAGATTCTTGTCAAAAAAAAGTAAATTGGTCCATACTTATTTAATTTTACACTGATTACTAAAAAGTCATGCTAAAATCACTCAAAAATACGGCAATATCCCTGTGGGATTTTCTAAAAAAACCTATAGATAAGCAGGATCAGGATCAATCCGCAAAAGAGCAGCGTCGTGCGCTGATTTCGGTTCTCACCATTGATATTCCTTTAATGCTCCTCCTGTCAGTAATTATTGTTCTTTTTGAACAGTTAGGCTTAGTAAAATCGGATAATCATCGTGTGGCTCAACTTCTTCAATTCGCTCCGGTTTGGGCGGTATATTTGATAGTTGTGGTCGCGATTCCTTTCGTGGAAGAGCTTGTTTTCCGGTTCTTTCTGCGATGGCGAAGGAATTATATCTTACAACTTATAGTAGCACTTTTTCCGAATACGAAATCTTTCCTTTATCGCTTTTGGAAACGCAGATTTGGTATTATATTTTATCTCTCAGCAGCTGCCTTTGCACTGATACATATAACCAATTATGCGGGAGAAAACACTGCTTTCTATATTTTTCCGGTCTTAGTCCTACCACAGTTTATAGCAGGGTTTTTTTCAGGATACCTGAGGGTTCGGTACAATTCTATGCTGGGTTACTTCCTGCATGCGCTCCATAATGCTATTTTTATTACTGTAGCTTTTTTACTTGCAGAAACCGTATCTCAAGCACAACTGGACATCAATAATGACAGATTTTCATTGAAAATAGAAGGCGTTACACGATCAAGTGTAGCCAACATTTACGATTATCAACAAAGATTCCCTTCGCATTGCTGGCATAGAGCTGCAAAGCGTAGTATCTGCATTGACTAAAAAAAATCTGGATCAGATTGTGGCCAATAACGAATCTAAACTAAAGCAGTTGGTTAATATCAGTTATAATCGTCGCTCGACTGAAAATCTGAACAAAGATTCGTTAATCATGAGTCACCTGGCTGAAACATTTTCTTTTACCACTTCACAACAGCAAAGACTTCAGAAAGTGCAGTTGCTTACAGTGAAAGCCAGGCTGCTTCTACTGAGACAGGCTGAGCAGAATAATAATGAATTGAGCAGCTCCACCACCTCTTCATCCGATAAAATAATATTTGAAAATGTAAACCTGGAAGTGGTGGCTTCAGTTCTAAGTGACACTTACAAAATGCGATTTGAGAGCGATACTTCAATTTCAGAGCGGTTTAATCTTCAACTTCCCAATGGAAATTTCGCCCGGCTTAAGCAAGTTTTGAAGTCAGAGTATGGAATCATTTTGCAAGAAACCGAAAAGAAAATAGAATACATGTATATCGATTTTCAAAAGTAATGGCTAATCAATAGATGTTTGAGTTTAAAATACTTTGAGCACTTTTGCGAGAAACCCTTTCCACTACTTGAAAAATGAAATCAGATCCAGATAGTTCTTCTGATTCACGCCGTGTCCGGTCATATACTCTCTAAATGTAAAATAACACCCCAAATCGTACAGCAGATCTGCCGCCTTCCGTCCCCATTCCAGCGGAATAATAGCGTCATCCGTACCATGAGAAATGAAAAAACGAAGTCGCTCCAGTTTCTTTTTATCTTTCACTGTGTCCGGCAGAAGTTTCTCTTCAGGATAACAACTCAAACACGCAATTTTGCTGAAAAGTTCGGGAAGCCGCAATGCCAGAGCATAAGCGAGAATGCCTCCTTGGCTGAACCCGCAAAGGTGCGTTGGATTTTCCGTAAGTCCGTAATGATTTGAAATCTTAAGAATATGATCTAAAAGAGCATTGAGGGATTCATTGGCCTGCACTGTATTTACATACTTTTCCGGATCCGTAAAATCAATATCATACCAACAGTAACCACCATAAGGAACAGGACGGGGAGCCCGGAAACTGACTACAAGCCAGTCTTCCGGCAAATCCGGAGCGAAAGAAAAAAGATCGTTTTCGTTGCTTCCATAGCCGTGAATCAGGAACAAGACAGGTGTTGTGGAAAGAACTTCCACTGGTTCTCGGATGAGGTAATGCAGATCCATAAAGGGTATTGTTTCTGAAAATTATATTCAATTCTCCTACCAAACCAATTGTACTGACAGATTGGCGGAGGTTGATTTATGATTTTCATTTTCAGTATTTTTTATTTTCGCATTAAATTATTGTCGCAAATTACCTATATTTGACTGTTTAAACATTTATTAGAAGGTATGAAAAGAATCAATACTTCCGCAAAGAAAATTAGAATCGGACTCCTGTTAATGCTCACAGCCGCAGTCGGCCTATGGTCTTCCTGCAAGGATCGGGACGAAGATCCCAATGAAAGTGTTTCCCTTGTTTTCAGGGTGGACGGATCACCTGGTGTACAGC
>JAEYOX010000047.1 GCA_023411265.1 Bacteroidota bacterium
CGGTATCAAGATATGCAGATTGATGCAGATTATATCCGTATCGACTGGAGCCGGAACGAAATCTATGCCCGAGGTGAAGTGGATTCTACCGGAAGAATCGTCGGAACTGCAGTAGCAACACAAGGCGGGAAACCATACGAATACAGAGATTTTCAGTACAATTTCAAAACGCGACAAGCCATTGCTTATAATGCGAGAACTGAAGAGAGTGAAGGAGTGATTGTGGCTCAGAAAACTAAAAAATATAACGATTCTGTTTTCTTCATGAGAAGAGGACTTTATACTACAGATGAATATTTTCTGGCTAAAAAAGATTCTCTAGCTGATTATCATCTTCTGGCTCCCAATATTAAACTTATCAAAGGAAGACAGTCTTCACAAGTAGTTACAGGCCCTATTCAGATGTATGTGGAACAGGTGCCTACGCCGCTCATTTTGCCTTTTGCCATTCTTCCTTTTTCCGATAAACGTTCAGCAGGGATACTGATTCCAAGTTTTGGCGAACGTCAGGACGTAGGATTTTTCTTTAATAATTTTGGATACTATCAGCCAATTGGTGAGCATTTTGATCTGAAAATTATGGCCGACTTCTACACCAAAGGAAGCTGGAATCTGCGACCGCAAATGAACTATATCAAAAAATACCGTTATTCAGGAAATTTCGCGGCCGATATTGGTTCCACGGTTAGAGGAATTCAAGGTTTGGATGATTATAGTAAAACGAATACATACAGCCTTTCATGGACACATAGTCAGGACACTAAGGCCAATCCGTTACTGAATTTCAGTGCTTCGGTAAATCTGGTAAGTTCTCAGTTTTATAATAATACCATCAATAATAATTACATTTTTAATCAGAATGTACTCAACAGCCAGCAGAACTCAAGCGTCAGTATTACTAAAAGATTCCTGACTCTTCCTCTTACTATTACAGGATCTGCAAGATATGCACAGAATTTTGCTACTGGACAAAGCGATCTCAGGCTTCCCGAATTGAATGTTGCTGTAAATCAATTTTATCTTTTTAAATCTAGGACAGGAGTTCGGCAGGGACTGCTGGAAAACATTACTGTGAATACTGGATTTAATATCAATAATTTTGTGAATACCAATGAAGGTGAAATCTTCACAGATGCCATGTGGAAAAAGATGCAAACCGGTTTGAAAAATAATATCACTTTGGGTACCAATACCACGGTGGCGAAATATTTTACACTCTCATTGGGTGCAAATATCGATAACGCTCTTACTACCAAAACACTCACCAAGCGGTATAATCCTATCACCAACAGTGTGGATAATATTACCGATAATAATATTGCAGGATATTCCACATTTTCTACAAATACCAGCCTTCAGACAACATTGTATGGAACCAAAATTTTCAAAGCAGGGTCTAAGATTCAGGGCATCAGGCATATGGTGACGCCAAGTATTGGGTTTAGCTATTCTCCGGATTTCGGCAGGCCTTCCTTCGGGTATTTTAATAATTATTATGATGCTGTAGGGGCACTTACGCCATATTCTATTTTTGAAGGAGGAATCATCGGTTCGCCTACTTCCGGAATGGTGGGTGCTGTAAATTTTAACATTGGGAATAATCTCGAGATGAAAGTTGCTTCTAAAAATGATTCTACCGGGGTGAAGAAAATTAAAATTTTTGAATCGCTTAACATAAGTGGGAATTATAATTTCGCAGCACCGAATCACCGATGGTCTTTGATCACGCTGAATGGTCAATCTAGTTTTTTAGACAATAAGCTGAGCCTCAACACCAGCCTTACTATTGACCCTTATCAGGTAGTTTTTCTTCCGGATGAGAACCGCAGTTTGCGGACTGAAAATTTTGGACATTTCAGTATACAGGGTTTTAACCTGCAGTTGTCTTATCCGCTGAGTGAAGCTATTTTTGGTGAGAAAGAAGATCTTTCTCAAAAGTATAGAATGCAAGGCGAAATCCGTAATGAAAATTATTATTTTGATGATGATTATTATGCGAGGTTTCACCAGCCATGGACGTTGAATATTAACGCCAATTATGCTTACACCAGAACTCAAACACAGTTCGGGAACAAAGTGGCTTCTATAGGTCTGGACGGCAGTATTGCACTCACGCCGTACTGGAACATTAACGGCAGCACCCATTACGATATTATGACCAAGGAACTTGCTTATACAAGAATCGGAATTTCGAGAGATCAGCGCAGTTTTACGATCAATTTTAACTGGATTCCTTTCGGGCAATATAAAGTATATGACTTTTTTATCGGTATCAAAGCGAACATCCTCAGTGATGCCCTGAAATACGAGGACAGAAGTTTTACCCAACCCAATGCGCCGTTTTAATTTTCAATGAACAAGTCCGTGTCCGTTATTAGTTTTATCTTTGCACATACAATAAACTTAAAAAAATGAAAAAAATAATTTCTACGTCCAACGCACCTGCAGCCATTGGTCCTTACTCTCAGGCAAATATGGCCAACGGCATTCTTTATATTTCTGGGCAGATTCCTGCCGATCCTGAAACTGGGAGACTGATGGAAGGCATAGAATCTTCTACACATCAGGTAATGAAAAATTTACAGGCTATCTTGGAAGAAGCCGGAATGAGTTTTAGAAACGTAGTGAAAGCGACCATTTATCTGAAAAATATGGATGATTTTGCAGTGATGAACGGGATTTACGCATCATATCTGGAAGAGGGGAGCTATCCGGCCAGAGAAACTGTACAGGTGTCCTGTCTTCCAAAAAATGTAGATGTTGAAATTTCGATGATCGCCCATCAGTAATTAATGAATTTCCTGCGCAATACATTAGCAGTTATTTTAGGACTTGCAGCAGCAATGCTCATCATTACACTTGGAATCCGTATGAATCCCAGATGGATTACTTTTGATGAATATATGCCGTTTGAAAACTGGGGAACATTTCTGCGTAGTATAGAGGATGACGGAAGTTTCTTCGGTTTCCTGCTTTTTTTTACCGGTATTGGTTCTATTGTAGGAGGGATTATTACTGCTATTATTGTTAAATATGCTAAAGTTGCATACGCCATCCTGATCGGTTTTATATTGCTATTTATAGCCATGCTGGATATTATTATTTTCCCGTACCATCCTACATTTTATAAGATCAGTATTTTTCTCACTTTTTTTCCTTTTGCCTGGATCGGGGGTAAAATTGTGGAAGTTCTGTATGAACGAAATAAAAGCAAAAAGAAGATTAAATTTTCAAAAACAAAAAACGCTTCAGAATAACTGAAGCGTTTTGTTTAACATTTAAGTTTAATTAGGCATTGCAAATCCTTTGGTGTAAATTCTTCCAAATTCATCTACAAATTTGATCTGGACATTTCCTTTATGATTTTTAAGGATGTTTTCAATTTCTTTTTGGGAATTGACAGGTTTTCCGTTCACTTCAATTACAATGTAATTATCAACAATACCAATTCTCGCCATTTCGCCGCCACTGGTTACGTTTTTCGTCACCACACCGCTGGTTAGTCCGTAGTCTGTTTTGAAACGTTCACTCAAAGGTTCAAATTCTGCGCCTATTTTTTCGGTCACGGTAAGGTCGGCACGGGTTCTGGTGGTAGTATTCCCTCTTTGATCTTTTAATGTAACTCTTACGTTGCTTTCTTTTCCATTTCTTGTGTAAGTAACTGTTACCTGGTCGCCTGGTCTTTTGCTTCCAATGGCAAAGGAAAGATCTCCAAAATTTGAAATATTCGTATTGTCAACCTTAGTAATAATGTCCCCCACGCGAATTCCTGCATCCTGTGCGCCACTTTTATCACTCACTGCCGTAACATAAATTCCGTTTCCGGGTTTTAAATTCGTTTTATTTTCTCTGTTATAGGCAGCAATGTGCTGGTCATTGGATAGATCTAAGGAATTGACACCTAAAAATCCTCGCTGCACCAAGCCGAATTTTTTTATATCTTCTACGATTTTTCTGGCCAGATTGGACGGTACTGCGAATCCATAACCCTGGTAGTATCCGCTTGTGGAAGCAATAGCTGAATTAATCCCAATCAGATCTCCGTTCAGGTTTACCAAAGCTCCACCTGAATTCCCTCTGTTGATGGCAGCATCCGTCTGTATAAAACTTTCAATAGGATTTGTGGCATCACCCTGGCTACCCAAAATCCCGATTCCTCTTCCAGTTGCAGATATAATTCCGGCTGTTACAGTGGAATTTAAACCTAAAGGATTACCCACTGCAATTGCCCATTGTCCTACTTGAACGTTATCTGAATTAGCAAAATTCAGATATGGTAGTCCTTTCTCTTCAATTTTTAATAAAGAAATATCAGTATTGGGATCTGTACCTACTAAGGTTGCGATATAACTTTTTTTATTGTTGAGAACTACTTCCAGTTTATTCGCTCCGGCTACGACATGATTGTTGGAAATAATATACCCGTCCGGGGAAATTATTACTCCGGATCCCATTCCTGAAGGCATATTATCCGGGCGATCCTGTTGTCTTTGGCTTCTTCGAGGATCACCAAAAAACCATTCATAAATATCTCTTTCGGTACTTCTCCCGGCACTTCGGCTTTGATAATTTTTTATGGTAACTACCGCAGGAACTGTCATTTTAGAAGCTTTCACGAAATCATCACTCAGTGCAACAGCGTTCATGGAAGCAAAAGAAGCGTTATCGCCAGTTTTGGTAAAATAGCTGAAATCGCTAACTCCGGCTTCATTGCTTACGTATTTAATGGCTCCGAATGTAGTAGCTCCCGAAATTACACCAACCAACGCATAGGGTAATAATTTTTTCATCATATTTTTCATCTTAATCTTCTGTTTTTGTATTAGCTCAATGAATAACAAATTTAATGCTAAATAAGTACATAAGAAAACCAATATGTTGCAGTTTTAACTTAACTTTAACAATATCTGAAAAAATTAACAATTTTCTTATTATTATAAAAATCATGATACTTTTTTATTTTTAAAGTGCTGTCAAATTGTCCTGAAATTGTCATTTTTGACCTCGTTATTTATTTTATCTTTGCAGAAAATTTTTCATACAATAATGACAAAATCAGGCAAAATAGAATTGATGTCTCCAGCCGGAGATTTTACGTCACTTCAAGCAGCTATAGATAATGGGGCAGATTCAGTATATTTCGGTGTAGAACAGCTTAATATGCGTGCCAGAGCTTCCATGAATTTTACTATGGATGATCTTCCTGAAATTTCCAGAAGATGCAAAGAAAAAGGCGTGAGAAGTTATCTTACACTGAATACGATTATTTACGATCATGATCTTTCTATTATAAAAACACTTTTGGATAAAGCCAAAGCGGCAGATTTGACTGCTGTTATTGCGATGGATCAGGCGGTTATTGCTTATGCAAGGCAAATTGGAATGGAGATTCATATTTCTACACAGATTAATATCACCAATATCGAAACGGTGAAGTTTTATGCCCTGTTTGCCGATACCATGGTGATGAGCCGTGAACTGAGCATCAGCCAGATCAAAAAAATCTGCGATCAGATTGAAAAGGAACAGATAAAAGGACCTTCCGGAAATCTTGTAGAAATTGAAATTTTTGGGCACGGCGCATTATGTATGGCGGTTTCCGGAAAATGTTATTTAAGTTTACACTCTCATAATTCTTCCGCAAACAGAGGCGCCTGCAAACAAAACTGCAGAAAAAAATATACCGTTATTGATCAGGAATCCGGTTTTGAAATTGAACTGGACAATGAATATATGATGTCGCCTAAAGATCTTTGTACTATAGGATTTTTGGATGAAATAGTAAATGCTGGAGTGAAAGTTTTGAAGATTGAAGGACGCGGAAGAGCGCCGGAATATGTGGCTACGGTAACACACTGTTATCGCGAAGCGATTGATGCAATTGACGAGGGAACTTTCAGTCAGGAGAAAGTTGAAGGATGGATGAAACGTCTGGAAACGGTGTATAATAGAGGATTTTGGAGTGGGTACTATCTTGGCCAAGAGTTGGGAGAATGGTCTCCGAATCCGGGGTCTAACGCTACCCAAAAGAAAATTTACATCGGAAAAGGTAGACATTTTTATCCTAAATCCAACATTGCAGAGTTTTTGATTGAAGCATATGATTTGAATCTCGGCGATAAAATTTTAATTCAGGGTCCCACTACCGGTTCTCAGGAAATGACGATTGATGAGATGCGAATTGATGAAAAACCCGAAGCAATCAAAGCCACAAAATCAGATGTTATTACGTTCAAAACTGAATTTCGGGTAAGGCCTTCGGATAAATTATATAAGATTGTTCCTGCCTGAAAGTGAGTGTTTTATAAATTAAGATGGTTGTTATTACGCTACAGCGCGACAAATGTATCGGATGTAATTATTGTGCGGAATTTGCTCCGGAATATTTCCGTATGTCGAAAAAAGACGGAAAGTCGGTGTTGCTTCGTTCTGCGGAAAAGAAGGGTTTTTTCACATTGAAAACTCCGGTGCCCACTGCGCTGGAGCCGTGTGAGAAAGCTGCAAAAGCGTGCCCGGTGAAGATAATTTCAGTAAAAGAAGTGTAAAATGACCAAAAAAGAATTACGTGAAAAGTATCTTAAGGAAAGAAAAAAGTGGTCACATTCAGAAGTTCAATTGTTGTCTGATAAAATATTTTCCAATTTTCAATCCCGATTTCCTATCTCTCCAAGCCAGAAAATTCATATTTTCATGACGATTTCTCACTTGAATGAAGTGGAAACTGATTCTTTTATTCAATATTTCTGGGAAAATAATGTTCAGGTTTTTGTGCCTAAAATGGTTGGGAATCAGTTGATTGCTGTAGAATATAATAGTGACACCAAGATGGAAAGCAACTCTTGGGGAATTTCGGAGCCTGCCGGTAGCGAAGATGCAGCAGTTATAGATTATGATTATATTCTCACTCCCTTGTTGTATTGCGATAAAAATGGAAACAGGGTAGGTTATGGAAAGGGCTACTATGATCGTTTTTTCTCAGAAATTTCGGTAAAATGCCTTAAAATTGGTTTGTCTTTTTTTCAGCCGAAGGAAATCATAGAAGATGTATCTCATTGGGATACGCGCTTGGATTACCTGATAACTCCCGATACAATACTGTCATTCAAAGGTTTTTGATAAAAATTCAAAAAGAAAAATTTGAATTCTTTTTTAAACTGAATTTCGGCCGGAATTAAAATATATTGAGCTTCACGATCAAAACTTCCGA
>JAEYOX010000086.1 GCA_023411265.1 Bacteroidota bacterium
GACGGACAATCATTTATCAACATGAAGGACCGTGAATTATCAAAATTCCGAAACCAAAATATCGGATTTGTTTTTCAGTACCATCAGCTTCTCCCGGAATTTACCGCGCTCGAAAACGTGTTGCTGCCCACCAGAATTGCCGGGAAAAATGAAAAGGACAGCCTACAAAAAGCGTATCGTCTTTTTGAGGATTTGAATATTGCGGACCGACTTCACCATAAGCCCAACGAAATGTCTGGCGGTGAAGCCCAGAGAGCAGCTGTTGCACGTGCCCTGATCAACGAACCGAAAATTATTTATGCCGATGAACCTACGGGAAACTTAGATTCTAAAAATGCCGACGATTTGCACCGGCTTTTCTTTGACCTCAGAGACAAATACAATCAGACGTTTGTAATCGTAACCCACAATCCGAACCTTGCCGAAATTACAGATAGAAAACTGGTGATGAAGGACGGAATGATTATTTAATCACTTTAAAAACAAAATAACCATGTCTATAAAATTCCTTGCAGAAGACGACCGCCCGAGAGAAAAATTCCTGATGAAAGGAAAAAATGCACTTTCGGATGCTGAACTTTTGGCCATCATCATGGGAAGCGGAAACAGGGAAGAAAGTGCGGTGGATTTGGCACGAAGAATATTAAACACCGTGGGCAACAACTGGCATCAGCTCAGCAAACTTTCAGTTAAAGATCTGATGAAATTTAACGGCATCGGTGAAGCCAAGGCGATTTCCATTGCAGCAGCGTTGGAAATCGGAAGACGAAGAGCTGCGCAGGAAGTTCCCGAAAGAAAAAAAATTACCTGCAGCAAAGATGTTTTCGAGTTTCTGAAACCTTACCTCGGCGATTTGCAGACAGAAGAATTCTGGGCTGTTTTTGTGAATCAGAACAACCGTATTCTGCATTTTTCACAACTCACCACCGGCGGAATCAGCAGCTCTATAGTGGATGTCCGCATTCTGTTTAAGACCGCATTGGAACATTTTGCCACGGCTGTTTTTGTTGCTCATAATCATCCTTCGGGAAATATGAAACCGAGCCAGGAAGATCTCAGAATTACCAAACAGATCGCTGAAGGAGGAAATTTCCTCAACATCAAATTGCTCGATCATCTGATCCTGAATCAGAACAGTTATTACAGTTTTGCAGATGAAGGGTTGCTATGATCAAAAAAGTTTTGCACAAAAATATCGAACGGGAAAAGTACAGAAAATGCCTGCAGAGCGCTGTGAATTATCGGGTGTATGCAGAAGATTGGTATCTTGATGCGCACACAGGTGCACAATGGGATTGTCTCGTGTATAACGATTACGAAGCTGTAATGCCGCTGCCATACTTTAGAAAATTTGGAGTGAAAATAATTTATCAGCCTATTTTCTGCCAGCAGTTAGGAGTATTTCATCCTTCCAATTCTGATCAAAATAAACTTCAACAGTTTTCTGATAAATTCGGGCAGCTTCCGGTTTATTTCTACCAGCTGAATGAAGAAAATGCAGAGTTGAATTTCGCCGGAACAAAAGTGAAAAAAAACCATGTTCTACCTTTGAGTAATTCCTATGACGAACTGCGGAGAAATTACCGTCGCGACCGCATTAAAGACATCAAGCGAATTTCTAAACTTTCCTTATCTCTTTCAGAAGAGCTGCATTTGCAATTGTTGATTCAAGAGCTCAAAAAGAAATACCCTTACTTTGCTCAATATTATGATAAGCCGTGGTTCAGCCAACTGATGAAGGAAATTATTCATCGAAATCTGTACACATATTACGAACTAAAAGACGGAAATGAGTCAGTCGCATCTTTATTTTTTATCCACAGCAAAGAAAGAATGATTTTACTTCTATCTACTCGAAGCGAAAAACCGAAACATAAAGGTGCATTTGCATTTTTAATGGATTATTTTATTCACAATCATACTGGAAGCAACCTTCTATTGGATTGGGAAGGATCCACAGTTCCTGGAATTGCAGACTTTAACGAAAGTTTCGGCGCAATAGTTCATCACTATCATCGAATAGAAAATACAAAATTACAGCTGTTCAGGAAAATTATAAAAGTGTAAATGTTGCCTTCAAAGCTAAATCATATTATTACAATTTGTTCCGGAATTTTTCCTTTGGATTTCTATTGGCGTTGGACAAAAAAGTTACAGATATTACCTTTTTATCATACCGTTTCTGATCATCCGTTGCCTCATTTTTCAGAATTAAAATATTTTCGAAGAAAAAAAAAATTTCTCAATGATCTGGATTTCTTCACATCCCATTTTGAAAATGTTTCCATGGCTGAAGTAGGAAACGAAAAAAAATCATTTCACCTTTCATTTGATGATGGCATGGCGGAAATGTATTCTGTCGTATTTCCAATTCTACAGGAAAAAAAACTAAATGCAACATTCTTTATCAATACAGATTTTGTTGATAATAAAACTATGTTTCTTTCTCATAAAATTAGTCTTTTGCAGCATGAAATAAAACATTCTTCACAGAACGCACAGCGCATTTCGGGTTATCTGAAATGTGAAAAAGGGGATATACCGTGTTATCTCAATAAAATAAATGCTGAAAAGGCGGATGAAATTTCAAGCCTGATTCATGTGGATTTTAATGATTATCTAAAGGAACACCAGCCTTATCTCACTACAAAACAAATTATAGCACTGAAAAACGCGGGTTTCACGATCGGTAATCACGGAAAAAGCCATCGGAATTTCAATAAATTGACTTTTGAAGAACAGAAATTCGAAATACAAACTGTGAATACTTTTTTGAAAGAAATAGATATTGATGAATTGTTTTTCTGCTTTCCTTATGGTGATTTTAAAATTAAAAATGAACTGTTCCGCTGGATGTATTATGAAGGCGGAATTGAAAAATCATTCGGTATTTCCGGACTTAAAGGTGATGGTTTTTCCAGACATCATCATCGAATATTAATGGAACATGAAAATCTATCGGCAGAGGAAATCATAAAAGCAGAATACTTTTATTTCATGTTAAAGTCGGTTTTAAATAAAAATAAAATCAAAAGATGATCAAAAAGTTATACCGGATTGTTTTTTCTGAAAAAACACGGTTTAAGTTTCATTTAAAATGGATGAAATTCAAAGGTGTATTTCTTCAGGGAAATCGTTTTTTTTGTCCGTGTTGCGGGAAGAGTTCTTTGAAGTTTTTAAGAAAAGGAAATGGGCTGGAGTATCGTGAAAACGCTGTCTGCCCCAATTGCGGATCTTTAGAACGCACCCGGCTGCTTTATCTGTATCTGAAAAATGAAACCGCAATTTTTCAGGGTTCACCCCGTATCTTACATTTTGCACCGGAATATATTCTTAAAAAGAAATTGATCGGAAATCCGAATTACATAGATGTGGACATCAATCCTAATTTTGCCACATTTAAAATGGATATTACCGATATTCAATTTCCCGACAGTTATTTTGGTTATATCATTTGTTCGCATGTTTTGGGGCATATTCCCGATGAAAAAAAAGCATTGAACGAACTGATTCGCGTACTGAAACCTGAAGGGAATTTATTCATTTTATCATTGCTGGATCCCGAACTATCAGAAACGTTGGAAGATCCGAACGCCGTAACGCCAATTCAGAAACTTCACCAATATGGAGAAAAGGATCTTGAGCGCTTGTATGGCGTAGATTTTCCCGACAGAATCAGCACATCTGAGACCAGAATTGAAAAGATTGATTACAGAGATCGCTTCAGTGACGAGGAAAGGCAAAAAATGTCTTTAGGCGACGGAAAGCGGGAAATTATTTTCAAAATCATTAAGACCTCTGAACATTGATCAGCTTTCACTTATTTTAAGTAAATTCGCACTCTCAAAATATAGCATGTCCAGTTTCAGCAGTTTTTTCACTTCTCCGTTCTTTCCGTATTTATTTGCGGTACTTCTGGCCATTCCGTTTATCGTGTTACTGCGTCGGTTTGTATTCGAATACATTAAACTGAAGAATCAGGAACTAAAAATGCTCTCTGTGAAGGGAAATACTGAAAATAAAAGCCAGGCCTATGAGAGAATGACCCTGTTCTTGGAAAGGCTGAAACCTGAAAATCTGGTGAGCCGGTTTGATAAAGGTCTGGAAAAACACGAGTTTCTTTACCTCACAGAAAAAGCCATTACCGAAGAATTTGATTACAATGCTTCGCAGCAGGTATTTATGACTAAAAATGCATGGACGCAGATTGTTCAGTCCAAAAATGCTCTTCTCAAAATGCTGCATGATACCTATGAAAGCCTGAGTGAAAATGCAGGTTTGGAAGAATTTAAAACTGTTTTCCTGATGAATTATATGAACGGTGACGATTTTATTGGCAATACCATAGAAATGCTGAGAAAGGAAGTCCTTTTAGTAACATAACAAAATTTTATTATAACAAATGATACCCAATTTTAAAGCGCATCCATGGCATGGAATTTCCGCAGGTGAAGAATCTCCCGATGTAGTGAATGTTTTTGTGGAAATAGTACCCAGCGACACCATTAAATACGAGGTGGACAAAAGCAGCGGTTACCTGAAAGTGGATCGTCCGCAACAGTTTTCCAATATTATTCCTGCATTGTACGGATTTATTCCCAGAACTTACTGTCATGACCAAGTGATGAATCTTGCCCTTCAAAGTGGTGCAGAAGACGTTTCGATGGGAGATCATGATCCGTTGGATATCTGCGTGTTGAGTTCGCACAATATTCATGCAGGCGGTATGCTGATGGAAGCCATTCCTATCGGTGGTTTTAAAATGATTGATAAGGGGGAAGCTGACGATAAAATTGTTGCTGTGATGAAAGGCGACCACGCTTTCGGGCATTTCCGCGATATTTCAGAACTTCCTCAGGCAGAAGTGAAAAGGTTGATGCATTATTTTTTGACATATAAAAATTTGCCCGATGAACCTGCTAAATGCAGAATTCAGGAAGTGTACGGAACTGAACATGCCAAAGAAGTTATCGTAGCGTCACAAAACGACTACGCTAACAAATTCGGCGGATAGAAATACAGATCATAATGAAAAGGCGGGTAAAATTTATCCGCCTTTTTTATTAGCTTAAGATTTCCCGACTGAAAAAATAGAAGCAGGATGTAAATGTTAAACAGATTTTATTATCTTTAATCTTTATTAACTTTATTAAAATTCTAAACTATGATGGATTTGTTCTATTTGATACCCGTTTTTGGGGTTATTGCTTTGCTGTATACTTTTATACAAAGCAACTGGGTGAAAAAACAGGATGCCGGAAATGAGAAAATGCGTACCATTAGCGGACATATCGCCGACGGAGCCATGGCATTTCTGAAAGCAGAGTACAAAGTGCTCATGTATTTTGTAGTTATTGTGGCAATTTTGCTCGCACTGCTCGGCTTTTCAAGCGAAAATTCTCACTGGACCATCGGCCTGTCCTTTGTTGTAGGAGCTATTTTTAGTGCAGCCGCAGGATATATCGGAATGAAAATCGCCACCCAATCAAACGTTAGGACTGCAGAAGCAGCCAGAACCAGCCTTGCAAAAGCACTTAAAGTTTCTTTTACCGGCGGATCGGTAATGGGAATGGGTGTTGCCGGACTTGCCGTGTTGGGTTTGGGAGCTTTGTTCATTATTATTAAACAAATTTTTGCTCCGGGAGCCGGAGTGGATACCATCGAAATGGAACGTACCATCGAAATTCTCACAGGATTTTCTTTAGGTGCAGAATCTATTGCACTTTTTGCCAGAGTAGGTGGCGGTATTTATACCAAAGCAGCCGATGTGGGAGCTGATCTCGTCGGAAAAGTGGAAGCAGGAATTCCGGAAGATGATCCCCGTAACCCGGCTACGATCGCTGATAATGTTGGGGATAATGTTGGAGATGTTGCCGGAATGGGAGCTGATTTATTCGGATCTTATGTGGCAACCGTACTTGCGACAATGGTGCTGGGAAGAGAAACATTTTCTCAGGATGCCTTCGGAGGTTTTGCACCTATACTTTTGCCGATGATGATTGCCGGAATCGGAATTTTATTTTCTATTGTGGGAGCATTTTTCGTCAAAATTGGTGAAACAGCCGAACTCAATACTGCACCTGTGCAGAACGCTTTGAATATGGGTAACTGGGGAAGTATCGTACTTACAGCAATTGGTTCGTACTTTCTGGTAAATTATCTATTGCCGGAAACCATGACTCTAAGAGGTTACGAATTCACTAAAATGGGAGTGTTCGGAGCCATAATAGTTGGCCTGGTGGTAGGAACCTTAATGAGTATCATTACGGAATATTATACAGCGATGGGCAAAAGGCCTGTGAATAGCATTGTACGTCAGTCTTCAACAGGACATGCAACCAATATTATCGGCGGACTTTCTGTGGGAATGGAATCCACGCTTTTACCCATATTGGTTTTAGCCGGCGGTATTTATGGCTCTTATCTTTGCGCAGGTTTGTACGGTGTAGCTATCGCCGCAGCCGGAATGATGGCAACTACTGCAATGCAACTTGCGATTGACGCTTTCGGGCCCATTGCAGATAACGCAGGAGGAATTGCAGAAATGAGTGAACTCCCAAAAGAAGTTCGAGAAAAAACAGATATTCTCGACGCTGTTGGAAACACCACGGCTGCCACCGGGAAGGGATTTGCCATTGCTTCTGCAGCATTAACTGCTTTAGCTTTATTTGCAGCTTTCGTAGGAATTGCAGGAATCGATGGAATTGATATTTACAGAGCAGATGTCTTGGCCGGGTTATTTGTAGGGGCGATGATTCCGTTTATCTTTTCTTCTTTAGCCATAAAAGCGGTGGGGGAAGCTGCAATGGCGATGGTGGAAGAAGTTCGTCGGCAGTTTCGAGAAATTCCCGGAATTCTGGAAGGAAAAGCAGAACCGGAATACGAAAAATGTGTAGCGATTTCTACCGATGCTTCCATCAGAAAAATGATGCTTCCGGGAGCCATAGCCTTAGTATCTCCCATTTTAATTGGATTTATTTTCGGCCCTGAAGTTCTGGGTGGATTTTTAGCTGGTGCAACGGTTTCCGGTGTATTGATGGGAATGTTTCAGAATAATGCTGGAGGCGCCTGGGATAATGCAAAAAAATCATTTGAGAAAGGGGTAGATATCAACGGAACTGTGTATTACAAAGGTTCCGATCCACACAAAGCTTCGGTTACCGGCGATACCGTAGGGGATCCGTTTAAAGATACGTCGGGACCATCAATGAATATTTTGATTAAACTAATGTCGATCGTATCTCTGGTTATTGCGCCTACCTTAGCAGTAATGCACGCCGATAGTATTCTGCAAAACAGAAGTGATAAATTGGAAGCATTACAATTAATGTCGAATAGTCATTCAACTCATGGAGCTCATAACGTCATTTTACCTGCACCCGTATTGGATCTGGAAACACCTTCCGGATCAATTAACGAATTTGGAGATTATGTTTTTTCCACAGGAAACCAAACTACGATACAACTTCCGAATGGTGAAGTAATGACAGTAGGTGAAAGAAGTCAGGTTGCATTTCTGACCCGCGAACTGAATACAGGAAATCCGGATCTTATAACGGGCGAAAGATGGTTTCTTATCGAAAATATCTTTTTCAATCCTGAAAGCAGCGACCTAAAGCCGGAATCTGAAGCTGCCGTTCAGCAACTCTTTCAGATTTTGAATGCCTATCCCACAGTGACGATTAAGATCGGAGGTTATACTGATAATACCGGGAATGAAAGCACGAATATGAAACTTTCCAAACTTCGGGCAGACACGCTAAAACTCAGATTGATGGAAATGGGGATCCCTGCTGACAGAATGGAAACAGAAGGTTACGGATCTGCAAACCCGCTGTGCGAAGCTAATGATACTGATGAATGTAAGGCGATGAACAGAAGAATTAGTGTGAGAATACTTTCTCTGTAAATCGGATTTATAAAATTGTTATTTAATCATGCGCTGCCTTTGGTGGCGCATTTTTTTGAGCATTCTTCTTAAAATTTGAAAAGAATAGCGTGGAATTAAAAAAACCGCCCAGTACACTGAACGGTTTTGGTTGATTTGTTAAAATTATTTCGACATTTCTTCATATTTTTCCATTACTTTCTGGGAAACGCCGGTGCTGCTGAATCCACCGTCGTGGAAAAGGTTTTGCATGGTAACTTTCCTGGTCAAGTCGCTGAACATCGTTACGCAATAATCAGCGCATTCATCTGCGGTCGCATTTCCAAGTGGCGACATATCGTCTGCATAACCGAAAAATCCGCCGAATCCTTTCACACCGCTGCCTGCAGTAGTGCTCGTAGGAGATTGAGAAATGGTATTGACTCGCACTTTTGCCTTTTCACCCCAATAATATCCGAAGGTTCTTGCAATGCTTTCCAGATAAGATTTATTGTCTGACATATCATTATAATCCGGGAACGTGCGCTGGGCAGCAATATAAGTGAGTGCCAAAATGGAACCCCATTCATTCATGCATTCTTTTTCCCAAGCAACACGCATCACTTTATGAAATGAAACAGCTGAAATATCCCAGCCTGTTTTCAGCCAATCATAATTCATTTCGGTATAGTGTTTTCCTTTTCGTACGTTCACAGACATACCGATAGAATGCAGAATGAAATCCAGCTTTCCGAATTTAGCTATAGCAGCATCAAAAAGTTTTTCCAGATCCTCCATAGAAGTGGCGTCTGCACCGATAACTTCAGAACCTGTTTTATCTGCAAGTTCGTTCAGTTCCCCCATTCTCATCGCTATAGGAGCGTTGGATAGGATGAATTCTGCGCCCTCTTCATGGCATTTTTCTGCTACTTTCCACGCAATAGACTGACTGTTCAGTGCTCCGAAAATAATCCCTTTTTTACCTTTAAGTAATCCGTAAGACATAATAATTTATTTAAGTAACAAATGTAAGGAAAATCCGTGTCTCACAACCAAAAAAGAAGACCGAAGTTCAAAACTTACGGCCTTCCTTCCATGAATAAATTATTATTTTTAATTGGTAGCTTTGTTGATCTCGTTATCAACATCGCTCGCTGCATCTTTTGTAGAATCCCATGCATCATCTGCCCAATCTTTCGTTTTTTCCCAAGCATCGGACACGGCATCTTTTGTATCCTCCCAAGCATCAGCAACATTGTCTTTTGCTCTTTCATACCAACCTTCTTGGGTAGGCTCCTGATTCTTTGCTTTCTGCTCGCGGATGTAATCTTTTGCACGGTCTGCATATTCGTCCACTTTCCATTTTACTTTGTTTACCGCTCCTTCTGCACGGTTGTAATCGCGATTGTCCATAATTCTTATTTTAAGTTAATATTTGTGATTTGGTTACTAGTTTAAAAACAATTTTTATTCCGCACCTTTGTTAAGGTTTGTTAAATACAGGTATATATGGGAATCATATAAATATGTGGAGAATTAAGGGAAAATTTTTAAATAGGGAAAAAAGCTAGCTACAGGAATGGTGACCATCTTGTGGATTGTTTTCAGAAAAAAGCTAGTTGAAATGATTCTTTTCTTTAATCAATTATTTTTTTAAAATTGAAAATTCTGAGTGAGTCTTTTATCCTCGTCCAGCCTTTTGACCAGTTTTTCTATGCTTTCAAATTTAATTTCTTCATGAATAAAGTCGCGGAAATGAACCGTGATGTGTTGTCCATAAATATCCCTATTAAAATTTAGAATATACACTTCGGTACTTAGAGGATTTTCACCTACAGTTGGATTTGTTCCAATGCTCAACATTCCCTCATAGTGCTCATTATTTACAAATACTTCTACAATGTAAGCTCCCTTCTTAGGAAGAAGTTTCAAGTCGTTCACCTTTAAATTGGCTGTGGGATATCCAATGGTTCTGCCAATTTTTTTTCCGTCTATCACTATTCCTGATACCGGATAGTGATAGCCTAGCATTTCATTAGCTTCCAGAATTTTGCCCTGTTCTAATGCTGTTCTTATTTTTGTAGATGAAATATTTTTATTGTGAATATTTACCGCTTCCATTTTTTTTACCTCAAATCCGAATGCAGGAGCCATTCTTTCAAGAAGTTCAAAATTGCCTGAACGATTTTTCCCGAAAACGTGATCATAACCCACCATGAGGTATTTCACATTGAGTTTTCCGACCAGTATTTTCTGTGCAAATTCTTCTCCAGTCAGATTTCTAAACGCTTCATCAAATTCTTTCAGGAAAAGGTGCTGAATTCCCAACTGTTCCAGAAGTGTTTTTTTTTCGTCCAGTGTATTCAGCAAATGTAGATCTTCATCAGGGTTGAAAACCAATCGTGGATGGGGCCAGAAAGTAAGTACGGCAGATTGAAGCGATTTTTTCTCAGCAACGAGATTCAGTTCAGAAATGATGGACTGGTGCCCGAGATGCACTCCATCAAACATACCGAGGGAAAGTGCCAAAGGTTTTTTTGAAAAAAAATCGTCAAAATTTGTATGGATGATCAAGAGCGAAAAATTTGAGTGCAAATATGATAAAAATCTTCTTTTGAAGCAATTGCAGGATCAGTAAATATCCTTATATTTGCACACAAGAAAAAATTTAGTAATGGCAAACCAAATTAAAGGAAAAATTTCTCAAATTATTGGTCCGGTAATCGACGTTGTTTTCTCAGAAGTGGAAGAACTTCCGAAGATTTACGATGCACTGGCGGTGACAAAAAATAATGGCGAAAAACTCATTCTGGAAGTAGAACAACATATTGGAGAAGACGCTGTAAGATGTATCGCAATGGATGCTACAGACGGATTACAGAGAGGACAGGAAGTAATTGCTTCCGGCCGACAAATTACCATGCCTACAGGCGAATCTGTGTATGGAAGACTTTTCAATGTCGTGGGTGATGCTATTGACGGACTTCCGGAAGTTTCTAGAGAAAGCGGTTTGCCGATTCACAGAGAAGCTCCGAAATTTGACCAGCTTTCTACTTCGGCTGAAGTACTTTTCACAGGAATTAAAGTAATCGACCTTATCGAACCGTATGCAAAAGGAGGAAAGA
>JAEYOX010000035.1 GCA_023411265.1 Bacteroidota bacterium
AGAATTTTGTTCGTTCTTAAATCCTCCGGAGATTTTTTTTTGTAGCCATAGTAAATGTTTTGATTGTTAAAAAAACAAAATTACTAAAACGGCGAATCGGAAAAGCTACCGGAGGTTTAGTTCAACAGCACCTACCCAAAAGTGGCGGTTCAGTGGTTTAATCAAGCTTTGTGCTTCTATCAAAGTTTGTACTTGGTTGACAGTGAAATGCTTCGAAATCGCCACCTTCGGGTAGCTGCAAAACGTCGTTATCTGTATTTTTAAAGAACCGAACGCAAAAGATGAAAAATCTCATTAGGACGACTTCAATAGTTTCTTATTTGCTAATCATTCTGGCTGGACAAATGATTGGACTTCCATTTATTCTATGGCTAATCTTTACAATCTTTGACTTTGGAAATGTTGACCAAGTTTTTGCAATTCTTGGAATTTTAGGAATTATTTTAAATCTAACTAAATGGAAAACCAATACAATGGTAACCATTCTAAGTTTCATACTTATGTTATCACCCATAGTTAGTAGATTAGTTCAAGTTCCTGTCGAAATGTTCAACTATTTAACATTTCAAATTCCTTTAATAATTTTTATAATAACGTATTTATCATACATAATAATTAACGCAAAAGAAAAAAACTGCAGCTAATAACTTAGCTTTCGTTGGGCTTGAAAAGCCAACAATGAAAGCCCGTTGAACGGAAGCTTCGCTGGTTTTTTCTGTCAGTCTAGGGAGTTTTCGTTTTAGGAATTTAGATATACAAAGCAGATTTTTAGAAGGACTGTTTTTTTTGGGGCTTTTTGGTGGCCTTTTGGAGTGGTAACCATCTGGCAGCCCCATCCCCACGAGCAGGTGCAGAAAATGAAAGAAGGCGTCGCCCAACTTCTGCGCAATGCCATTAACTCGCTGAATGATGTTTAGGATGCCGCTGAAAGGTCTTGAACCGAAGTTCTATTGCAAAATCTGTGGGTATTTTTTGCCTCCAAAGCAGTATTTTTGCAGTCTTATGGCGCAGACTAAAACCTTACTCAACCTTTTCGATTTTTCCCAGAAAGTAAATTACCGCACCGAAATCCTGGCCGGACTCACCGTGGCGATGACCATGATTCCGGAGTCGCTGTCGTTTGCGATCCTGGCTGGCTTTCCGCCCTTGGTGGGCTTGTACGGCGCTTTTATCATGGGTTTGGTGACGGCCATTTTCGGCGGAAGACCCGGACTGATTTCCGGCGGCGCGGGTGCCACCGTCATCGTGCTGATCGCTTTGATGAAATCCCACGGACTCGAATATGTCTTCGGAGCCATCGCATTGGCGGGCGTGCTGCAGATTCTGGTCGGACTGTTCAAACTCGGCAAATTTGTAAGGCTGGTGCCACAACCCGTGATGTTCGGTTTTGTAAACGGCCTGGCGATCGTCATCTTCATGTCGCAGTTCGAGCAGTTCAAGATTTCTTCAAATGGCCAAACCGAATGGCTCACCGGAACACCCTTTCTAATCATGGCCGGACTGGTCGCGCTCACCATTGCCATCGTGGTGCTGTGGCCGAAATTCACCAAAAAGATTCCGGCCTCACTGGTTGCCATCATGGTGGTTTTTGCGCTGGTGATGATCTTTAATATCGACACCAAACGCGTCGAAGACATCGCCTCGGTAAGCGGCAGCCTGCCACCGTTCCATATCCCGAATATCCCCTTCACTTTCGAAACGCTGCAGGTCATCTTTCCGTATGCCGCCATAATGGCAGCGGTGGGCCTGACGGAAGGACTGTTGACACTGAATCTGGTGGATGAAATCACCGGAACCAAAGGCAACTCGAACCGCGAATGTGTGGCCCAGGGCGGCGCCAACATCCTGAACGGCTTTTTCTACGGAATGGGCGGCTGCCCGATGATCGCGCAGACTTTGGTGAATCTTTCCGCAGGCTCGCGCGCGCGGCTTTCAGGAATTGTGGCGGCGCTCACCATTCTGGCCATCATCCTGGTTGGCGCCCCTTTGATCGGCCAACTACCGATGGCGGCTCTGACCGGCGTGATGATCATGGTGGCCATCGGGACTTTTGAATGGACCAGCCTCAGAATCTTCAAACGCATGCCCAAATCGGATATTTTTGTGATGATTGTGGTGACTTTGATCACGGTTTTCCTGCATAATCTGGCGCTGGCGGTGCTGATCGGTGTCATCATTTCGGCGCTGGTTTTCGCGTGGGATAACGCCAAACGGATTCGGGCGAGAAAACATGTAGATGAAAACGGCGTGAAGCATTACGAAATCTACGGTCCGCTGTTTTTCGGTTCTGTGACGGGTTTTGCTGAAAAGTTCGATCCCCAGGGCGACCCCGCCGAAATCGTGATTGATTTCATAGACAGCCGCGTGGTCGATATGTCGGCCATCGAAGCGCTGAACAGCCTTACGCGCCGCTACAGCAAGCTGGGAAAAACCGTGCGGCTGCAACACCTCAGCCCCGACTCCGTCAAACTCCTGAAAAACGCCGACGCCATCGTCGAGGTAAACATCGCCGAAGACCCGGAATATCTGGTGAGCGAAAAGGAATAGCTTTCATTTTTTCAGTTCCAATAATATTTCCTTTGATGATTTGTAAAAGATTTTTCGCTACATTTATGGGATCGCTAAAGTGTTGATTAATCATGCGTATAGGCTGGGAGTAGGTTGGTTTTGTAATTCTTACACCAAGAGATACTAACAAAAGTCGACAATTAGATAAACAGCAATGACTTAAGAGGTGACTTTACAAGAATTTGCAATGGCATTCATAATGACCAATTACGGAACGAAATCTTTAACTATTTCCGAAAAAAACTTCCTAAGCCGCCAAAAAACAAAAAGAACACACAAAAGGAAATTACACAAGCTATTGGGCTTGAAAAGCCAACAATGATAGCCCGTTGAACGGAAGCTTCGGTGGCTTTTTCTATCAGTCTATGGAGTTTTCGCTTTAGGAATTTAGAACAGCAAAGCAGTTTTTTAGAATGGTGTGACGTTATGAAAAAGCAACATCCCATTAACGTAAACCATTAATGGGATGTTGGTAAACCGTCCAAAGAAATGGACGGATTTCAATATGAAGGTTAAATTTTATAATCTTGCCTCAGTATCATCGTTGTACCATCTGTCGTAGGTATATCTAGCATCTTCTTCATTTCTGGGTCTGTATCCCATGTAAATTCCGCCTTCTTTGATTTCGTTTTCATATCTTTCTGCTTCATCATCGGGAACTCCTGCTCCGGTGAGCGCACCTACCAGTCCACCTGTTGCTGCACCTGCACCTGCACCTGCAAGTCCTGCGGCAAGTGGTCCTGCGACAACAAGTCCAAGTCCGGGAAGTAATACATTGGTTCCGATCGCGGCAACGGCACCGATGGCAGCACCGATTCCTCCACCGATCAATGAACCAGTTCCTGCATTTTCAGCTACCTTATTTCCCAGGTCGGTGTCTCTGTCGGAATCAGTGAAATAAGTATCACGGGTTTTGTCACTCATTAGCAGATTGATATCATCGGTATTGTAGCCTCTGGAATGTAAATCCTGATAGGCTCTCTCAGCTTCATCCCTGTCTCTGAAAACACGGGATACATAATCGTTTCTGAATGGTGGTTTGTACGTTTGACTTTCCATAATAATAAATTTTAATGTTAATAATGTGATTTGATCTGATGGCTAAAATTCAATAAAGATGCCATACAAACCACCATTAACATTGTTTAACATAATCAATTTATGTAAACATTCATACCAATTTTCTCAATGGTAAATTAACGTGAAGAAGTTTTGCCAATTCTTGTCTCGGAAAAAGTGAAATGACTTACGTTTAAAAACCAGCTGAATCTGTTACCCAAAAATCTTATTTCTTCACCGCTTCGGTATATTTGATTACAATGGCTTCAAACATATCAATATCGAATGGTTTCGCCAGATAGTCGTTGGCTCCGGCCTCTGCTGCCAGTTCTTCAATGTTGCTGTTGGCCGAGAAATACACAACCGGAATGTTGTTAAGCTCCTCATTGGCCTTCAAAAGTTGCGTTGCTTCAATGCCGCTGATGTCCGGAAGCCAGTTGTCCATGAAAATTAAATCCGGCATATAAGCGGCTACCTGTTCTTCAATTCCGTTGGGGGTGGGAGAGGTCTTTACTTCGCAAGCGAGATCTTCCAGGATTTCGGTACACATCTCCAGTATTTCCAGATTGTCATCAAAAATAAAAACTTTTTTTTGTGTGTTGTTGTTCATCATTGTGTGTTTAGATTATTGATATAGGAAGCCATGTCTTCGGTAGTAAGAATGGCATCCGTTTCTACATGTTCCATAGCATATTCCGGCATATAGCTCACCGCTGCGGAAGCGGGCTTCTGTACGAGTACAGTACCTGCGTTTTGTTTTACATGTTGTAACCCAAAGGTGCCGTCGCTATTAGCCCCGGAAAGTAATAAGCATACCAGATTTTCCTTATACACTTCGGCTGCACTTTCAAAAACCACATCAATGGAAGGCCGGGAAAAATTCACTTTTTCCGAAGCATCAAGGGAAAATGTTCTGTCTTTTTCAATAAGTACATGATAATTGGGTGGAGCAATGTACACGGTGGTGGAAAGGATTTTTTCCTTTTCCTCAATTTCTTTTACATGAAGACGGGTTTTAGCAGAAAGAAGATCCGTGAGCATATTGTCCTTCCCGGATTTGCGATGCAGTACGATGATGACAGGAAAGGAAAGTGCAGGATTCAGTTCCGGCAATACTTTCAAAAGTACGTCCAGACTGCCGGCAGAACCTCCTATGATCAACGCATCACATCTTTTCATTTCAGTGGATTTTACGCCATATTTTTTCTCTTTTCAGACGTTCATAATTCTTAGCAACACGGGAGAAATCCAGCGTTTCCTTGGTTCCCAGAGCTAAATATCCAAATTGCTGCAGGCTGCCGTCAAAAAGTTCAAAGACTTTATCCTGCAAAGGGCGGTCGAAATAGATCACTACGTTGCGGCAAAGAATCAGTTGAAATTCGTTAAATGAATGATCTGTAACCAGATTGTGAGTGGAAAAGATTATTTTTGATTTCAGTTCATCATCCAGCTTTCCAAGAGAATAATTGGCGGAATAATAATTGGAAAAATCCGAAGATCCTCCTGCGGCGATATAATTTTCTGTGTACAGTTTTATTTTGCTCAGCGGAATCATGGCCTGTGCTGCGCTTTCCAGCACGGTACTGTTGATGTCCGTGGCATAAATAAGGGATTTGTGAAGAAGATTAAGTTCTTTTAAAAATATGGCCACGGAATAAGCTTCTTCACCCGTGCTGCATCCCGCAATCCAGATTCTGATGAAAGGGTAGGTGCCTAAACGGGGCAGGATTTCTGTTTTCAAGGTTTTGTAAAACTCTGGATCCCGGAACATTTCCGTCACATTGATGGTGATCTGTTCCAGAAACCGATGGAAATATCCCGGCTCTGTCCTGATTTTGTAGCGGTATTCCGCAAAACTTACAAAGCCGTCTAATTCATACAACCTTACAATTCTTCTTTTCAGCGAAGCACGGGAATATCCCGTGAAATCATAACCGTAGATTTCAAGTATATCGGAAAGAAGGGTTTCTATATGTTCGTCATTTCGTTCGGAATGCACTCTATTTCATTATATGATTAAGCAACAGCAAAAGTTCGTCCACATTTACAGGTTTGGAAAGATATCCGTCTGCACCGGCAGCCATACATTTTTCCCGGTCGCCCGTCATGGCCTGTGCTGTGATGGCGATGACGGGAATTTCGGAGAGTTTTTCTTCGCTTTTAATTTGTGCTATGGCTTCATATCCGTCCATTTCCGGCATCATCATATCCATTAATACTACGCCGATATTAGTGTTCTCAGCAAGCATTTTCAAACCTTCTCGTGCGCTGAGTGCGGAGGTGCAACGGTATTTTCTGGCCTTCAAAACCGCACTGAGTGCAAAAATATTTTTATGATCATCGTCAATGATGAGGATTTCTTTTTGATTCATACGCTCAAATTTTAAATTTTGTCATACAGCCAAACCCTCAGTAAGGAAATAAGCTGATCGATATCCACCGGTTTTGAAATATAATCTGACGCTCCTGCAGTAATACACTTTTCCCGATCACCCATCATCGCTTTGGAGGTAACGGCTAATATCGGAAGATTTCTGAATTTCGCATCATTTCGTATTTCCATAATGGTTTCATAACCATCCATTTCCGGCATCATCATGTCCATTAAAACCACATCGATCTCATGATTTTTATTGAGAATAGAAAGTGCTTCCTTTCCGTCCATGGCAGGCAATATTTTCATGCCATGTGCTTCTAAAGCCTTGGTGAGAGAAAAGATGTTTCGAACATCGTCATCGGCAATCAGTACTGTTTTATCTTTCAGGATGTTCCGCAATTCTCCGCCGAAATCTGCACCTGATTTTCTTTCATTTTTTTTCCTGTTTTTTTCTTCAACAAGATGGAGAAACAGCCCTGCTTCATCCAAAATCCGCTGATAGGAATATGCTGTTTTCACTACGATAGAGTCTGCATATTTTTTAATACGGCTTTCTTCTCCTTTAGAAAGATTTTTGCCTGTGAAAACGATGATCGGAAGTTGCTCCAGTCCTTCGGTTTGCTTAATGGTTTCCAGGGTTTCATACGCAGTTCTGTCCGGAACGCCCATATCAAGAATAACACAGTCGACCTCTTTTTTGTGTAATGAGTCAATGCTATCCGAAATGTTTTTGGCGACATCTGTATTGATACTATTGGCCGACAGGAAATACCGCAGTGCTTTGGCGTGTTGCTCGTTTTCTTCTACAATAAGCACTTTCTTGGGCGAACGTTTCAGAACATCTTCCAGTTTTGTGAAAATTTCCTGAAGCTGTTCCAGCGCAAAAGGTTTATTGATGAAATCTACGGCTCCGCGAAGCAGACTTTCCTGTTTAAATTTCATAGAAGACATAATATGAACCGGAATCGGTTTGGTAGCCGGATCGGATTTCAATGCTTCCATCACCTGCCAGCCGTCCATGACCGGCAACTGAATATCGAGCAAAATGGCAAGGGGCTGATAATGTTGTGCCATCTCAATACCGGTGTCGCCACGCACCGCAACAAGGCCTTTATAACCCTTGGTCCTCGAATAATCAAGAAGAATTTTTGCGAAAGCAGTATCGTCTTCTATAATCAGAATCACTTTGTCATCCGGCTGAATATTCTCGCGGTCATCTTCTATAGGTGAGGGAATAAGATCTGAGATAAATCTTTCCGCTTGCTCCTCTAGATCCTGATGCGGAAGGTCAGGTACTAAATGATCCGTTTTATCCTGATCTTGACGGGCACCTGCATTAGAATGTACTGGAATAACCAGCGTAAACTCGCTGCCTTCGCCTACCGTACTCTTCACCTGAATTTCTCCGCCCAATAATCTTGAAAGTTCACGGCTGATAGACAAGCCTAATCCGGTGCCTCCATATTTCCGCTGGGTGGAGCCGTCTGCCTGCTGAAAAGCTTCAAAAACCATTCTGATTTTATTCTTTGGTATCCCGATCCCGGTATCGATCACTTTAAACGCTATCTGCTGCTGCTCTTTATCAGCAGATATATGGAGGGTGATGCTTCCCTGCGAGGTGAACTTGATAGCATTGGAAAGGAGGTTTTTCAGGATCTGTTCTATTCGAAGTTTATCGGTGTGAAGAACAGATGGGGTGTTCGGTTCTGTAATAACGTGAAGATCCAGCTTCTTCTCTTTAGCCAAAGGCGAAAACAGTTGTTGCATTCCCTTGGCAATATCTTCCACCAGAACATCTTCCATCTCCAGGGTCATTTTTCCTGCCTCAATTTTGGAAAGATCCAGAATTTCATCGATAAGAGTCAACAAACCTTGTCCGGAACTTTGCATCACCTCAGCATATTCAATATACTGGGAATCGAGATCTTCACTTTCAGTCATCAGCCTGGACAGCAGTAAAATAGAATTGAGGGGAGTCCGGAGTTCATGCGACATATTGGCAAGAAATTCCGATTTGTATTTGGTGCTTTGCTCCAGATCGTGAGATTTTTGCTGAATTTCTATGTTGCGCTGCTCAATAAGTGCATTTTTTTCTTCCAGAAGACTTGTTCTTTCTTCGAGTTCCTGATTGCTTTGAAGAAGTTCTTCCTGCTGAACCCTCAATTCTTCTTCGGAGGCCAATAATTTCTGCGATTGTGCTTCCAGCTCTTCATTGATGTTTTCTAACTCTGTATGCTGGGTTTGAAGTTCTTCTGATTGTGCTTGTGTTTCTTCCAGGAGTTCCTGAAGTTTAATTCTGTTCAGGGCACTGTGAAAAGCAAGGCCAATGCTTCCGGCTGCCGAGGTTAAGAACTCTATTTCTAATGGAGTGTACTCCTCTATAGAGCCGAGTTCCAGAACGCCAATGGGAATGGAATGTCTTGTAATTGGGAGGGCAAATATAGTTTTAGGTTTGGTGTGTCCGCTGGCGTAACTGATGGTCATTTCCTGATCAGGAATCTGCTGCAGCAGAATTTCTTTTCCGGTGAGAAACGCTTCTCCTACAATTCCCTCGCCAGGCTTCAAAACGGTTTTCTTATCAGAAGAAAGTGCATAACTTCCCGCCAGATGTAAGCTGTTGTCTTCCTGAAGCAAATAGATAGCAGCAACAATGCTGTCGGTATTCTGGATGACATGATCCAGAATGTCGCGGGCCAGGTCTTCTATGTTTTTCTCACCCATCATCCGGTCGTTGAGTTTGGCACTGGTGGAACCCAGCCATTCTTTATCTTCGAGGATATCAAAAGAAGTCTTTAGCGACTGCGACATCCTTAGAAGAGGATCTGCAACGTTTCCGAGACTGTCATGCGTTTTCTGATCCGCCAATATATCATAATCGCCATTGGAAATTTTGGTGGCTACTTTTTCGATGGCAATAAGGCGGTTTTCTGTTTCTTCATTTTTCAGCTCCAGTTCCTGGGTTAGTTTGTTTTTTTCATTATAATCCTGAGTAACCCTTCGGAAGAAAACAAGCGTAATAGTAATGGCCAGCAACGCGGAAAGAACGATAAGCAGGGGAGTGTAGGATGCGAACGTATTCATTTTCTCCGTTCGTTCTTGCAACACTTGCTGTTCTTCCTTTTGCATCACTTCAATGGTGTTGCGGATGTCATCCATGTGTGTCTTTCCTTGCAACAGACCTTCGCTCGTTACTGGTATATTTTTCTTTTTATAATTGAGATTTTCATCCAGTATTTTAAGCCTGGCTTCTACAGCAGACCTCAATAAATCCATATTTTTGGTCTGCATCGTAGTTTTGGTTATTTCGGAAAAAAGCAAATCAAGACTCTTGCTCACCTTGTCCTTAGATTCATAATATGGATCTAGAAAACGTTCATCTGCTGTCAGTAGGTATCCACGCTGTGCGGATTCAGCATCACCTACCTGTGAGTAGATTCCGTCAAGGTTATTAATGATTTCGTTGCTGTGCCTTACCATCTGAGAGCTGTCAATAAGATTATTGATGCTGATGAAGGACGCCAGAGAACTCATAAATAAAAGGAGCAATGATATTCCCAGTCCGTAGAGCAGATTATTTTTAAAATTCATAATTCGGTATGTTAATTTTGATCCTTTTCAGGAGATGCAGGAAGGTGAAAATAAAATTCGGAGCCTTCGCCCAGAGTACTTTTTACTCCTATTGTGCCATGATGCCTTTCTATAATTTCTTTGCAGATATATAAACCGATGCCTAATCCCTGAAAGCGCTCGGAAGTTTCTTCGATTCTGTAGAACTTGTCAAAAATATGTTCTTGGTGTTCTTCTGCCATTCCGATTCCAAAATCTTTTACGGAAAAATAGACGTCCTTTCCACATGTGGTGGTCATGACATGAAGTTCCTTACTGTCCGGAGAATATTTGATTGCATTGGTAATAAAGTTGATAATCACCTGTTCTATGCGCATTTCATCACCATAAATTTCTCTTTCTATCTTTCCTTTCCTTATGATCTTCACTTGTGGATTTGCCTGTTGCATTTCCTCAATTAGCTGATCCAATAGAGGATCTACGGAGAAATATTTCATGTTGAACTTCAGTTTTCCGCTTTCTATTTTTGAAATATCGAGCAGATCAGCTACAAGAAGATTCAGTTTTTCTACCTGATTCTGTACTTTTTGCAAACGGGTTTTCGCAATTGGGATGTCATTTTTGTCCAAACTTCGTTCCAAAAGCTGAATATATCCTTTGATGCTCGTCATGGGAGTTTTCAGTTCATGGCTTGCAATACTGATAAATTCGTCTTTTTTCCTTTCAGCTTCTTTCCGGAATTCAATTTCCTCTCGAAGCGCTTTTTGCATCTCATTCAATGCACGGCTTTGCTCGTAAATCCGGTAAAAAGTTTTCACCTTTAAAAGGAGAATGTTAATATCTACTGGTTTACTGATGTAATCCAGTCCGCCGGAGGAATATCCTTTTGTAATGAGCTGAAGATTGGCACTCGCTGCGGAAAGAAATATAATGGCAGTTTCTTTGGCGCGGCTGTATCCTGAGATGGCTTCCGCTACTTCAAAGCCGTCCATACCGGGCATTTGAACATCAAGAATAATGAGAACGTAGGATTTCTTCAGAATTTTTTTTAACGCCTCCTCGCCGGATGATGCGGTATCTACTTCGAAATCGTTTTTCTCAAGTACTTTTTTCAGAGAGATAATATTTTCAGGAGCATCATCTACAATCAGGATCATGTAAAAACAGTTTAAAAATGGAGTGAACAACCAAAGATAAACATTTTGGGTGGATCTGCAATTTTTAATTATAACTGTTGTGGGAATTGATACCAAACAGAAAAACTAAAATCATAGAATAAGGGTCAGCGCACCAGCATTTTATCGGTCGCAGTCTTACTCAGAATTTCGGTTTTTCCTTGGTGTTCCACTTGCATGGACTGATCGAAGTTTTCAATTTTAAGAATGGTGAGTTCAGATTCCAGATGTATGCTGCGTTCGTTCAGGTAATTCAGAAAACGGTCATCAGAGAAAGTTACCGCTTTGAACGTCACTGTTTCGCCTGCTTTGCAGGCGCTCAGTTTCTTTACATCCTGCGTTATAATATTGCCATCCTTATCCGGAATCGGTTCGCCATGAGGATCCAGTGTGGGAAAATTGAGAATTTCATCCATTTTATCAAAAAAAAGATGTGAATGAACGTGTTCCAGTTGCTCGGCAATTTCATGAACATTTTCCCAGCCAAAATTCATTTTTTCCACCAGAAACATTTCGGTGAGCCGGTGTTTTCTCACAATCAGTGCAGCTTCCTTCATTCCGCTTTCGGTAATGATGAGTGGTTTGTAATTTTCATATATAACCCATTGTTTTTCGGCGAATTTTTTCATCATATTATTCACCGTAGGCATTTTTACATTCAGAAATTTGCTGAGATCATTCACTGTCACCTTGTGATCGTCATCTGCAAGATGAAAAAGTGCTTTCAGGTAATTCTCTTCGGTTAAAGTATTTCTCAAAATGTTAGGAGGTTTTGCATGACAAATCTAACAAAAAAATAATTGGAGTTCACGGCGCAATGTACCGTCGTTTTTGGAGGAATTTTGTCACTGTTAAAATTTTCGTAATCAATTGCTTGTTTTAATAATTATTCACTATTTTTGCACCACTTTTTTGTGGGCCAGGTCTGGAAAAGTAAAACATTCAATTTTAACAACTTCCGTATTTTTTATTTCCACAAAATAGACAATAGAAAAGAAGGAATACAAATTTTAAATTTATGTCTGAAACTAAAGACACGGTTCTGATGAACCAAAACGTAGCACCTGAACAATTTGACTGGGATTCTTTCGAGTCCGGACTGGATGCTGAGGCAAGAAAAGAAAAAAGCGATCTGGAGGAAATTTACAAAGGATCTCTGAACAACCTTGATGACAATGATGTTCTGGTTGGAAAAGTGGTAAGACTTACCGACAAAGAAGCCATCGTGGACATCAACTTCAAATCCGAAGGTGTGATTTCTCTGAACGAATTCCGTTACAACAGCGGCCTGAAAGTAGGCGACGAAGTTGAAGTAATGGTGGACAAAAGAGAAGACAAAACCGGACAGCTGCAACTTTCCCATAGAAAAGCAAGAACTCTTAAGGCTTGGGACAAAGTAAACGAACTTCACGAAACAGGAGAAATCGTCAACGGTTTTGTAAAATCCAGAACCAAAGGAGGAATGATCGTAGATGTACACGGAATTGAAGCCTTCCTTCCTGGTTCCCAAATTGACGTGAAGCCCATCAAAGATTATGATCAATACGTAGGAAAAACAATGGAATTCAAGGTGGTGAAAATCAATCCTGAATTTAAAAATGTTGTTGTTTCCCATAAAGCACTTATCGAAGCTGACCTTGAAGGACAGAAGAGAGAAATCATTGGTCAGTTAGAAAAAGGACAGGTTCTGGAAGGAACTGTGAAAAACATTACTTCTTATGGTGTATTTGTTGACCTTGGTGGTGTAGACGGACTGGTTCACATTACAGACCTTTCCTGGAGCAGAGTAAACCATCCTTCAGAAGTTCTGGAAGACGGACAAACTGTGAAAGTGGTTATTCTGGATTTCGATGACGAAAAAACAAGAATCCAGTTGGGAATGAAGCAGCTTGAGGCGCACCCTTGGGATGCCCTTTCCGCTGATATGAAAGTAGGGGATAAGGTAACCGGAAAAGTGGTAGTCCTTGCAGATTATGGTGCATTTGTAGAAATTGCTCCTGGTGTAGAGGGGTTAATTCACGTTTCTGAAATGTCATGGTCCACTCACCTGAGAAGTGCCGGAGATTTCGTGAAAGTTGGAGACGAGGTAGAAGCTGAAGTACTGACTCTGGACAGAGAAGAAAGAAAAATCTCTTTGGGTATCAAGCAATTGACAAAAGATCCTTGGGAAAATATTGAAACCAAATATCCAGTTGGTTCTCAACATTCCGGAACGGTAAGAAACTTCACCAACTTCGGTGTTTTCGTAGAACTGGAAGAAGGTATCGACGGATTAATCTATATCTCTGACCTTTCCTGGACTAAGAAAATCAAGCATCCTTCCGAATTCTGCAACGTAGGCGATAAGCTGGATGTAGTAGTACTGGAACTGGATACTGCCGCCAGAAGACTTTCTCTGGGACACAAGCAACTTCAGGAAAATCCTTGGGATAAATTTGAAACCAAATATGCCGAAGGAACAGTGCACGAAGGTAAAGCTACTGACGTTTTCGACAAGGGAGCTCAGGTTCAGTTCGAAGATGCTGAAGTAGAAGCTTTCTGCCCTTCAAGATTGTTGGAAAAAGAAGACGGTTCCAAAATCAAGAAAGGTGAAGATGCTCAGTTTAAAGTGATTGAATTTAATAAAGAATTCAAGAGAGTAGTAGTTTCTCACACAGGAATTTTCCGTGATGAGGAAAGAAGAAATATGAAAGATGCTTCTTCTAAACCATCTGCTTCTTCAGGCGAAGAGAAAACCACTCTGGGTGATATCGACGCCTTAGCTGAACTGAAAAAGAAAATGGAAGGCGGTAAATAACCCCGATTCATTTTTTATTATAAAGCCACTTCGAAAGGAGTGGTTTTTTTGTTTATTATATAATTAAAAAGTGTAATTTAGGGCATATTTTTATCATGAAAAGAATCATTCTGTCTGTAGCCCTGCTATTGGTATCGGGAACAATTTACGCACAGGATTACCGTCAGCTGTTGAAAGAGTACCTGAAACAAAATCCGGAACAGCATTTCAGTCGATCCGGGTTGCTGAATTTCACTGTGGATAATGAAGATTTTTCAGCATCCATGAAAAGTTCGGTTCTGAAATTACAGCAAACTATGAATGGAATTCCGGTGTACAACGGAGTTGCTACGGCATTGATAAAAAAAGGAAAAGTAACCTATTTTACAGACAATTTTGTGAAAGACGTACGGACGGTAGCTCCTCTGCAACCTGCACTGAATGCAGAATCTGCTTTTCAGAAAATATTGAAATTCAAACAAATTTCTGCTTCAAAGCCCTATCAGTTGCTTGCTTTTTATGAAAAGAGAAATGCGGTTCTTCATCCCGTAAAATACCGACTGACCTATTTCTTGGAAAATCATGAGTTAAAATTAGCCTACGAATTTCATTTTCATGAACAGCAATCTTCCCATTACTGGAATATGATCGTGGATGCTGAAACGGGAAACTTGCTGCACGAACAGAACCTGACGCTTAGCTGTAACTTTCATGATCACAGCCGGAACAGCACAGAAAATAGTACCGCTGATAAAGTAGAAAGTAAGAATAATATTCTCAAATCTGCTGATCAGGCGGCGTACCGAGTATTTCCCATTCCTGTAGAAAGCCCGAATTTCGGCAGCCGTTTTTTGGTGGCCAATCCTTGGTTTACCGATGCTTCACCGCACGGTTGGCATTCTATGGGAAATACTTCCTTCACGATCACCAGAGGAAATAATGTGTACGCTTATGAAGATCAAAATGCTAAAGACATTCCCGGATTTTCCCCGGACGGTGGCCCGGCAAGGGTTTTTGATTTTCCTTTGAATTTTAATCAACCACCCACTAATAATCTTTCCGCTTCCGTAACGCAGCTTTTTTATACAATTAATAAATCTCACGATATTTTTTACCGGTTGGGCTTTACTGAAACAGCCAGAAATTTTCAGAATAATAATTTCGGAAAGGGAGGTTTGGGAAATGATGAAGTTTTTGCCGAAACGCTGGATTTATCGGATCAGAATAATTCCACCTTTTATACGCCGCCGGAAGGTTCTAATCCGAGAATGCAGATGTTTCTCTGGAATTCCCAGCCCATCCAGCGCTTGTTTTATAATGAGCCCGTTTCGGCGTCGGGCCGTCAGCCCGTTTCGATGACTGCAGCATTTGGGCCGCCACTCACTTCCACGGGCATTACTGGCAATATTGCTGTGGCTCCCGTTTTAGACGCTTGTTCTTCATTTTCCCCCGGAAGTTTAGCCGGAAAAATCGGTCTTGCTGAAAGAGGAAACTGTAATTTTACAGTGAAAGTCAAAAATATGCAGGATGCCGGCGCAATAGCCTCTGTCATTTATAATGCGGCTTCTTCCACTGATCTCGTCAACATGGGCGGAACCGATTCCAGTATAACCATTCCTTCCATTTTAATTGAACATGCTGAGGGTGAATTTATTAAAAATACCATCAACTCCGGGCACAATGTAAATATTACTTTAAAAGAAGATTCCGGAACCATACAATGGGTGGATGGCAGTTTTGATAATGGAATTATTATTCACGAATATGGGCATGGCATTACCAACCGCCTGACCGGCAACGGCTATTCCTGTCTGAATAAAAATATTTCTAAAGAACAGATGGGCGAAGGCTGGTCAGATTTTTTTGCATTGATGCTTACCAGTCAACCGGGCGCTACGGCCAGTATTCCGAGATCCATCGGATCTTTCGCAATAAGCCAAAATGCAGACGGTGTCGGAATTCGACCTGCAAAATATTCCCCGGATTTCAGTATCAATAATTACACTTACGGTAAAACCAACGGAATGGAATTTATGGATGAAGGCACACTGGTACCCGATGTTCATTCTATAGGTTTTGTCTGGGCTACCATTCTCTGGGATCTGCACTGGAAATTTGCGGAGAAGTACGGATACTCAGCGGATGTGATGGCGGATAATTCCAATGGAAGTACGAGGGTTTTGCAAACAGTACTTGACGCGTTGAAACTTCAGGAATGCAATCCGACATTCATTACGGGAAGAGATGCGATCATCGCAGCCGATATGGCGTCTACGGATGGAGAAAACCGGTGCATGATCTGGGAAACTTTTGCAAGAAGGGGAGTTGGCGCTAAAGCTTCTGCCGGTTTGAAAGCAGATATTAATGATCAGACAGAAGATGTTTCCGTTCCCGCAGAATGCGAAAATACAGCCCTCCTTTCCGAAACTGAACTGAAACTGTACCCCAATCCTGCCGGAGAAAATTATTTCGTGCGTTTTCCGCTCACCATGTTTGGAAAAGTTTCCATCGAAATTTACGATGCTACAGGAAGGCGGGTTCAGGCTGAGGAAAGGCTCGTCGTGCAGATGCAGCAGGAATTTTCAACCGGCCAGCTGGCCAAAGGCTTATATTATCTCAAAATAAAAGCCAATGGAAAAGAAGAAACTTTGAAACTTTTGGTAGCAAGATAAGATGGATGTAGAATACAAAGTTAGGTTTTAAAAGTGAAGAATGGATTTACGGTTGATTTTTGGAATTGGAGTTATAGCTTTTTTTATTCTTTTATATACAGGTTTAATCTCTTCCTCGTTTACTGAACTTAAAAGTGAGAAAAAGCAATTGGTGCATCTGAACATAAATTCTGTGCTGGCCTTATTGAGTTTTTTAATGTACTTTTTTTTAGCGATGTTTGTGTGGTATTTCCCTGTAATGAAAATCAAGAAACTGAATGGATTTATATTCTTTTCACCTCTATTGTTTCTTGGTACCATTGACTTCATTATATTAGTTTCACACTTAATAAGAATCTTTAGAAGAAAGTTATATTGGAATAAATCGGACGAAAAATTGATAAGTAAAAGTTTGAATAATGATTTTGAAATAGATCTTAATTCAAATGATCTTAAAGTTATTTTCTTCGATCCGCCATTTAAAAGTGCTGGAATATATGGAGGAGGTTTTCCTGGTTTTTCCTTTCAAATTGTTCAAATATCTGACGGTCGAAATTCAGTACAGCTCTCAAATATGGAATATGATACCTACGGTCTTTTTAAATCTTTAAAAAACAATCATGTTGTTTCAGTGAAAAAAAGACAATTTAATTTTATGTTTTAAATACGAAAAAAACCACCTGAAAATTTCCGGTGGTTTTTTTCTATTGTTGTTGTCTGAATTCTTATTTCTTTTTGAAAGGAACGTCTTTGATTCTCGCTTTCTTCCCTCTAAGGTCTCTGAAATAGAAGATTCTTGCTCTTCTTACTTTACCTCTTCTGTCTACTTCGATCTTTTGCAACGCCGGCATATTGATCGGGAATACTCTTTCTACCCCAACATCACCACTCATTTTTCTGATGGTAAACATTTTAGTAGCACCTGTTCCTCTCACCTGAATCACAGTTCCTTTAAAGAACTGAGTTCTGGTTTTGTTACCTTCTTTAATTTCGGTGTAAACGGTGATGGTGTCACCGGCTTTGAATTCTGGGAACTCCTTTTTAGCAATGTACTTGTCTTGTACGTACTTTAATAAATCCATTATTATTAAATAAAAATAAATTGAAGCTAAACAACATTCACGGCCTTCGTCAGAGGTTGATTAACAGGTTGCAAAAATAGTATAAAATTTGCAAACAGCCAACTTTTATCATATTTTTATTGGAATGAAAAATAGCATAAAAATCAGGAAGTGAACTCCATACAGAAGCGGTCTGCTTTCCCAAAGTCAGAGTTCGGTATTCCATAAAAATTCAGTAATTTCATCCCATTAAATTTTAGTTTTAAAATGATAGACAAACGTGTTAAAAATGCTAAGGAAGCTATTCAGGGAATAGAAAACGGAATGACGTTAATGTTAGGCGGTTTCGGCCTCTGCGGGATTCCCGAGAATTCGATAAATGCATTGGTGAAAAGCAATATTACCGACCTTACCTGCATTTCCAATAACGCCGGCGTGGACGATTTCGGCCTCGGACTGCTGCTGCAGAAAAGACAGATTAAGAAAATGATCGCTTCTTATGTGGGTGAAAATGCCGAATTTGAGAGGCAAATGCTTTCTGGTGAACTGGATGTGGAACTCACACCACAGGGAACATTAGCTGAAAAATGCCGTGCTGCACAAGCCGGAATTCCTGCTTTTTATACTCCTACCGGATATGGAACCGAAGTAGCCGAAGGAAAAGAAGAGAGAGAGTTTCACGGAAAAATGCACATCCTGGAACATGCGTACGAAGCAGATTTTTCTATAGTAAAAGCCTGGAAAGGTGATTATACTGGAAATCTGATTTTCAGAGGAACAGCCCGCAATTTTAACCTTCCCATGGCCGGAGCGGCAAAAATTACCATCGCAGAAGTGGAAGAACTCGTAGAACCCGGAATGCTGGATCCCAACGAAATTCATATTCCCGGAATTATGGTACAGCGAATCTTTCAAGGAGAAAAATATGAGAAAAGAATTGAACGGGTAACGACAAGAAAACGCGAATCATAACCATAGAAGTCAAAATGTCTTCCGCAAAATATGAATCCGTTTATTTTTGATGACCGCACAAAGGGTGAATTAAGAATTTCCGGATGATTAAAATTTCAAATTAAAAAAAATGTTGACAAAAGAACAAATAGCAAAAAGAATTTCGAAAGAAGTAAGAGACGGATATTACGTGAATTTAGGCATTGGAATCCCGACATTGGTAGCCAATTATGTTCCGGAGAACCTTTCGGTAGATTTCCAGAGCGAAAACGGAGTACTGGGAATGGGTCCCTTTCCATACGAAGGAGAAGAGGATGCAGACCTTATTAATGCTGGCAAACAAACCATCACAACGCTTCCGGGTGCTTCTTTTTTTGATTCGGCTTTCAGCTTTGGAATGATCAGAAGCCAGAAAGTGGATCTCACAATTCTTGGAGCCATGGAAGTGACTGAAGAGGGCGATATCGCCAGCTGGAAAATTCCGGGGAAAATGGTGAAAGGAATGGGCGGTGCCATGGATTTGGTGGCTTCTGCAAAGAATATTATTGTCGCCATGATGCACACCAATAAAGCTGGGGAAAGTAAAATTCTGAAAAAATGCACTCTTCCGCTCACTGGAGTAAAATGTGTAAAGAAAATCGTTACGGATCTTGCCGTGATGGAAGTGACCGAAAACGGGCTGAAACTTTTGGAAAGAGCACCCGGTGTTTCCGTGGAAGATATTGTAAAAGCTACCGAAGCTTCCCTGATTATTGAAGGCGAAATTCCGGAAATGGTGATCGATTAAAATTTATCAATAATTCACTTAGAAACACTCTTTTAGATTTTCGTGATCGGGAGTAGATGGTGCTTTGCGTTTCCTGATATGCGAACATACCCGGGAAATGTGGTTGTACATAAAGTGCCGGTTAAACAAAAACACCTTGATTGGATATGATGACGGTTTCTTTTTAAATTTAAATGACATTCAATCCTGCAATTATTTATTTTTGCACGATGAAAAAAAAGCAAAAACCGGCAGCTTTAGGGTTTATCTTCGTTACCCTGCTTATTGATATTACGGGATGGGGAATCGTAATTCCCGTAGCACCAAAGCTTATTCAGGAGCTTATCGGCAATGCTGATCTTTCTGTTGCCGCACAGTACGGGGGCTGGCTTGGCTTTCTGTATGCATTTATGCAGTTTCTTTTTGCGCCGGTTTTGGGAAATCTCAGCGATCAGTTTGGGCGAAGGCCGGTCATTTTGATCTCTTTATTTGGGTTTGCGCTCAATTTTTTTGTTCAGGCGTGGGCTCCCACCATTTTTTGGCTTTTTGTAGGCAGGATTTTTTCAGGAATTACCGGCGCAAGTATTACTACCGCCAGTGCCTATATCGCCGATATTTCTGACGAAAGCAACCGTTCAAAAAACTTCGGGATGGTGGGCGCAGCATTTGGAGTAGGCTTTATTCTCGGCCCTGTTATCGGTGGTGTGCTGGGTCAATATGGCGCTCGGGTTCCTTTTATTGCTGCAGGAATTTTGTGTTTAATCAATTTTATTTACGGCTATTTTGTTCTTCCTGAAAGTCTGGCTGCAGAACACCGCCGCAAATTCATTTTCAAAAGAGCAAATCCTGTTGGTTCATTGCTTAATATTCGGAAATATCCGCCGATAATTTACCTGATGGTAGCGTGGTTTCTGGTGTATATCGCAGCTCACGCTGTCCAAACCAACTGGCCGTATTTCACCATGTACGTTTTCAATTGGGATGAGAGAATGGTGGGTATTTCTTTAGGGGTGATGGGTGCTGCCACTGCGTTCGTTCAGGGATATTTAATTAGAAAAGTACATCCAAGATGGGGTGCAGAACGCAGTATTTTGATAGGCATTATCATGTATGGAATCGGGATGATGCTTTTCGCATTTGCCAGTCAGGGATGGATGATGTTTGCCATTCTGCTCATCTACTGTCTGGGTGGAATTGCCGGACCTGCCTTGCAGTCTGTCATTACTTCCAAAGTTCCGGCCAATGAGCAGGGCGATCTTCAGGGTGCTCTTACTTCAGTGGTGAGCATTACTTCCATCATCGGGCCACCGCTGATGACCAACAGTTTTTATTATTTTACCCACGGCCAAGCTCCTTTCCGCTTTCCCGGGGCACCATTCTTTCTCGGTTTTCTGATGATGGCAGCCAGTGCGTTTTTTGTGTATAGGGTCTTTCATAAAAGAAAAAATGAGTTTAAAATGAAGCCATAAACGATTGAGTTAATAGTTATTTTTTTTAAATCTTTTTGACAAAGGATTTAATGGTACTTTTAACAGTAACCAAATATGCTCCGGCTGGAAACAGCGAAGTTTCAATAGAATACTCCTTTTTATTTTTCAGGCTTTCTTCCATCATTTTTTTCCTGAAGAATCTGTAACTGATAATGAAAGATTTTCAGCGAAGTTTTTTGTTTTCTGATGAAACGATCTGAAACAGGATTGGGAACTGTTTCAAGTTCTGATAGTGAAAATTAAAAACACAGTGACTTTAAAATGAATGTTAGCGGATCAAAGCTATTGAAATACTCATGAATTAAAATTAATTCTCCATATTATTTCTGATAAATGTTATTTTCCTGCGAGGATTCCATTTGAAGTGTGATAATGAGAAGGTTCTGAAATAGTTTTATTTTTCTGTTCAAAAAGAGTAATTTTGTGCCATGGAATTAGGATTTAGTGAGATTTTAGTCGTAATGCTGGTGATCGTGGTACTTTTCGGCCCGGACAAGATTCCGCAGATTGCGAGAGATTTAGGTTCAGGAGTCCGAAAAATGAAAGGAGCCGTTGAAGATATTAAAACCGAAATTCTGAAAGAAACGGACAATCCTGTTTCCGAAATAAAAAAAGAAATCGAGAAAGTGAAAGAAGCTGCTCAGGAATATGACTTCTCCCAAACGCTGAAAGAATCCGAGGCTGAAATCAAAGCGCAAAAGGAAGCAAAACAAGAGCAATTAAAAGATTCGCATACTGGCCCTGTTAGCCGATAATTATGGAGGAATTTATAGAAAAAGACAGGGAAATCTTCCTTTTTTTTAATACCTTGGGAAGTCCGGAATTTGATCCTTTCTGGTCTTTGATTTCCGGCAAGTGGATCTGGATTCCGCTGTATATTATTTTTCTTTATTTGCTTTTCAAAAATTATCACTGGAAAGGTCTGCTGTATATTGTAATTTTCATTGCATTGGGAGTGACGGTTTCCGATCAGCTTTCAGGCATCTTCAAATACGGGATCGCCAGGCTTCGTCCGTGTCATGATCCGGATTTATCTTCTGCCATGCGAATGGTAGAATGTGGAGGAAAGTTCGGTTTCTATTCCGCACATGCCTCCAACACGTTTTTTATCGCTTCTTTTATGACGATGATGTTGAAAAACCGTTACGGCTGGTTTCCTTTTTTTCTGTTTCTATGGGCTGCAATCGTTTCCTACAGCCGGATTTATCTGGGAGTTCATTTTCCTGCAGATATTCTGATGGGTGCTTCTGTGGGTTTTCTTCTGGGTGGTTTTTTTGCCACACTCAGCCTGAAAGTCATTCGTAAACAATCGGTTGTAAACTAGCAAAAAGCTTCCTGATTTATCAAGAAGCCTTTCTGTTTATATTCGGTTTTCCAGTTGTTCCATTCCTTCCGGAGTTACCATATCGTAATTCCATGCGGGATCATAGGTAAGTTCTATTTGGGTTTCCAGTTCAGGAAATTCCTTTTCCAAAGCATTTTTCACACCCGTTTGTATGGCTTCTCCCATGGGACAAAACCTCGTAGTGAGCGTCATGAGAACTTCGGTTTTATTTTCCTCATCATTAAATTCAACTTCATAAATTAATCCCAAGTCCACAACATTCACCATCAGCTCAGGATCCAGTACCTCGTACAAAACATGTTGCGCTCTTTTTTTTCTTTCAAAATCTCGGTCGTTAGGATCTATTGTCATTGTAATTTTGTTTTATGTAATAATAATTGGAACACATTCACACCATACAGCACTGAAACCACCAGCCACAACACCAAACCTATCTGGATAATCGGCAAACACTGCGCAATAATTCCTGCGGCCAAAACCAAAAGTGCTGCAATGAAAATACGGAATTGCCAAATGGTAAGGTTTTCACTGTAAAGGTGCTTGGGCAATGGTACTTTCACTTTTCCCGAAAGATGTTTATAATGTCCGTTCCAAATGATGAAGGGTAAAGTTTTAAAAGTTTTTCCCAAAATAATACTGGTTATCCATCCCATAAAAAGCAGCGTCCCGTACAGCATTGTCCATTGGTATCCCTGTGAATAATAAACCATCGGGATCATCAAAAGGGCAATGAGGAGACACAAAAAAGACAAAAAGGAATACTTCATCAGCAGCTCTGTCTTTTTTCTCAGCCGGTTTTTAAAAGCATCGTAAAGATACAATAGCCAACTCAGAATTCCAGTTAAAATTAATGCTGCATACAACAGGATTCTGTCAGAAATTCCGAAGAAATATCCGTCAAGAAGGAAAAGTATGAGTCCCAGGTTTTGGAAAATAAATGCCAATTTCAGTAATTTCTCTTTCGTAGATTTTCCCAGAAGAAACATCGGAACCAGTTTGGTGCTGACGCCTGTGATCAGTTGCAGAAACCATCCTCCCAATCCAGCATGAGCATGAAGTTTCAAAATCTGCAAATGTTCTTTTTCAAAAAAAGGATAAGCCAGATTAATGGCCAGCAACATACCAATGATCACCGTAACCAAAAGCCAGATTGCAGAAGTGGAAATAAACAACTTTTGTATCGAATATTTTTGACATATTCTGCTCGTTTTTAAAACATTAACGGAGAAAAGGAGTACAGAAAGAACGATCAGACTTCCGCCGGAAATCATCATCCACCCGGTATTGAAATTCCAGAAAGTGGCAGTGAGTAAAAAAACACCTGCGGTGAGCGTGTACCAGCTTATCTGAGCCAGATTCTCGCTGTACAAATCCTGTTCGCAAATGACGGGCAGAAGCTGATACGCTGCTCCGAAAATAATCATCGTTCCCCAGCCCAAAGCAGCCAAATGAACGATCGTGAGCAGTCGTGGACTGAAATAATGCCCGGTAAAAACGTCAGGATTAAAAACCATAACCGTACAGAGAATCACGAAAACCAGTGCTCCCGTTGCATAGAACGGGAGTATCGCGCTGTTGGCCGGAGCTTTGCCGATACTGATGTCTGCCATTTATTTTTTGAATATCAACATTTTGACATTACCTTCGTCCACCGTATGTATATGAACCTCAAAATCCTTATCGGCCAGTTCTTCCAAAAGATATACCGGAACTCTCTTGTGATGAATGTACAACGCATTATCCTCCGGAAGATATTCCAGTTCCGAGAGAATGGCTTCCATCGGACCAGGCATTTCTAAAGCCCTTACATCAATTTCGCGCAGCTGTTCCGGAGAAAATCGGGAACAAATTTCAGCAAAACTTTCTATATTGTGCATCAGTAATTTTTCTTCCGATGATGTTGGTGCAATTTCCATCTGTCTTTCTTTCTTCAAAAAGTAAGTATAAAACAGTTTCTCACTTTTTTTTTCTGTAAAGGTGTCTTTCGCTTTTTCCTGCTTCAAAAGGTGAATCAATGGGGTAGGGATAAAAGTGTTGATAATACAAAGGATTTTTCCGGAAGGTGTCTCCTTAAAACGGTGCAGAATATCCTTCAAAGGATCTGCGGCCTTATCGATAATAGGACGAACATCGTAATAATCAATTTCCGATTCTTCCGTTTTTAGCAGCCATTCCGGTTGTTTTTCAACTGAAACCTCCTCCTTTTCAGAATCCGTTTCTTCAAAATGAAAACCGAGAGGATGTAAAACTCTTTTGAAATCTTCCACGGTTGCACCGCCCATTTTCGCAGCTTCAGCAATCGTTACCCTGGATGCCATGATCTTTCTGAGAATCGGATTTTTCAGCTTCTCCAGCGGTTTGGCAATCGAAGCAATTGCGTTGATGCTTTCAGGATTTTCTTTGATAAGTTCTGAAATTTTCGTTTTTTCAGTGATGCTTTTCATTTTGGTGTATTTTCTTTTGCCCAGAATTCATCATGATAATTTTCCTCGGCATTGTGTTCTTCTCCGTGAAGCTGCCGTCCGATTTCGGCTAAATTTTCGTCTGATAAATGCTCTTCAAGATACGGAAAAAGTTCACGTTCCTCATAACGAGTATGTAGGTTTACCAGATCTGAAAGTTGAAGAATGACTTCATTTACATTTTCTTCATTCCGAATACTGATTTCATTTATTTTAGAAAGAATGCGCTGATGTTCATGCAGAGCTCTAGCTACCATCGGATCCGCTGTTTCCACAAAAAGCAGTTCTTCTTCAGTGTTAAAATGGGGCAACATGTGATTTTTCCAAAACCAGTGTATATAATTTTTCATTCTGAGTGCAGAAACTCCTTTTTTCACTCCTTGTTTCAGTTTCCAGCAGAACAATAATGTGGCGTGATGCTCGCGGGATACTGGCATCAGGTTTTCATTTCGTTTGATGGGTTGGTTCATTTTCTTTTGTTTTTTAAATTCCACTTCAGCCAACTTTTACAAATTGGCGAGTTCGGCGTCCAGTTTCACCGCTTTAGGGAAAAGAATGTTATTTTCCAGATGTAAATGGGAGAGAAGGTCTTTTTCAAATTCTTTCATTTTATTGAACAGAAACTGCTGAGAATTGCAGGCATTCTCGGGTAGAGAATAGTTGCGTGTAATCCTTCTGAAATGATACAGGTCTTCATTCGCGATCTCGTGTTCTTTACAGAGGATGGAAACCGGATCATTCAATGTTCCTATGTTGTAGTTCGTTTCAAAAGCGGCATCTTTTTTCTTGGCAATGGCTTGTCGGATCGCCGGAAAGAGCGCATCTTCTTCTTTCACGATATGATCCAGCAAATCCTGAAGAAAATGATGGGTGCTGGTGCTCAGCCGGTGCAGTTCCGGATTGCTGTCGCCGTGGTGTTCCGCTACTTTCTGCACCAGATCATTGAGAAGTTCTGCATTTTCCTTAATATAACGATGATGGGTATTTACGATATAATCCATGAGAAATTCCAGCTCCCATCTGTCAGGATCCATCGCCGGTGAAACTGCATTTTGGCTTTCGGCCATTGCGTTATGATTGGTTTCTTGCGTTTCGGAGTTGGCTTCTTTGGCATCTCCACAACTGAAAACTATACCTTTTTCTTTTAGAAGCTCCGCTTTTTTAATTTCCTGATCTGCAATACTGTTATGGCTTTTATAGGAGTTTTCCGAAGCAGGATTCTTCCGGATTTTCACTACAAACCAATCCGGTCCTTTTTCCAGATATTCCCAGGTGAAGATATTTCCTCTTTCGGCTATCATTTCATAATAAAGTGGCTTTGGGTCATGATCATTTTCGATGATGAAGCTTTCGCCGGAGTTCAGTTCATCAAAGTGTTTAAAAACCGTGGGATGTTTCAGCCTGGGTTCTATCTTGGTGACATCCACTTTTGTAATTTCCGAAACATTTTCGGCTTGATTTTTCCTAATCTGCACCAGATATATTTCCGGTCCTTTTTCCAGATATTCCCAAGTGAAAATGGGTCCTCTTTCTGCGATGAGTTCATAATATAGCGGCTTGGGATCGTGATCGTTTTCAATCATGAAACTTTCACCAGGCTCCAATTCATCGAAGTGTTTGAATATTGTAGGATGTTTGTGTCGCGGTTCAATTTTAGTGACATCTAGAGTTTGTACAGTTACCATTTTATTACGATTTATTTGATATTTATTTATAATAGGATGAATTTGTCTTAATTTAAAATAAAAAAAATTATTCCCTTTTCAGGAGTAATTTTTCATTCTGAGGAGATTTAAACTGATCCAGAGTGGTTTTTCCGTAAATCTCATACAGTTTGTTACGTGCCTCCTTATATTCGTTGTGAATAGGACAGGGGTTTTCCTCGGAACAGGAAGCCAGTCCCAATCCACAACCCTCGAACATTTTATTGCCGTCTATAGCACGCACAATATCGGCTAACGAAATTTTTGCAGCTTCATTGCTGATGTAAAAACCACCGTATCTTCCTTTGGAAGATTGCAAAAATCCTTGTCTGCTGAGATTTTGCAGAATCTTGGCTACAAAAAGTTCCGGTGACTGGATGTTTTCAGATATTTGTTTGATGTTCACCATATTTCCGTCCCTCGATTGCTGGGAAATATAAATCATAGCACGTAGTGCGTATTCGCAGGTTTTCGACAACATATTTCAAATTATAAGACAAAGATAAATATTTTAATTAAGATAAAACAGTCTTAATTGGAAAATTTGTTTATGATAAAAATCAATGATGCAATTTAGTTTAATAAAATTCAAAAGTTAGTGTAGTCTAACATTTTAATATATTTGCATTTTAAATTCGATTTATGAAGAACGTTAGAAAGAAAATTACTATTTTGATTTTACTGAATCATGCCATTTTAATAGCTTCCCAGGTTGCGGCACCTGATAGTTTGAATATTCCTGTTCAGGATACTTTAAAGATTCAGCAGCAACCAAATCGTATTTCTGAAGTGGAAGAAGTGGTTATTTCAGGAACCATGAAACCGGTAAACCGGCTGGAAAGCCCTGTGCCCGTGGAAATGTACAGTCAAAGTTATTTCAAAAAAAATCCAACCCCTTCTGTTTTTGATGCACTCCAAACCATCAACGGAGTTCGTCCTCAGATGAATTGTAATATTTGCAATACTGGTGATATTCACATCAACGGTCTGGAAGGGCCTTATACTATGATTCTTATCGACGGAATGCCGATTGTAAGCTCCCTGGGAACCGTTTATGGCTTGTCCGGAATTCCAAATTCTATGATCGAAAGAATTGAAATTGTAAAAGGGCCGGCATCTTCTCTTTATGGCAGCGAAGCAGTGGGGGGACTCATTAATGTAATCACCAAAAAACCTCAGAATTCTCCCTTACTTTCTGCCGATGCAATGTTCACCTCCTGGGGTGAATACAATATGGATATTGGTTTTAAAAACAAACTGGGCAAAAAAACCGATGTATTAACCGGAATAAATTACTTTAATTTTCAGAATAAAATAGATGAAAATAATGATGGTTTTACAGATGTGACCCTTCAGGACAGAATTTCGGTTTTTCAGAAGTGGAATTTTGAAAGAGCGCAGCAGCGTGTTTTCAGTTTTGCAGCAAGATACCTGTATGAAGACCGATGGGGAGGCGATGTAAACTGGAATACATCAGAAAGAGGCGGAAACCGAATTTACGGGGAAAGCATCTACACAAACAGGGTAGAACTTTTCGGAAATTATCAGCTTCCTTTCCGGGAAAAGGTTCACTTCGGATTTTCTGCGGTTCATCATGCGCAGGACAGCCGTTACGGCACCACTTCTTATATTGCAAAACAGCAGATCGGTTTTGGACAATTGGTTTGGGATAAAAAAACAGAACGGCACGACTTATTGGCGGGCGTAGCGCTACGCTACACCTTTTATGATGATAATACACCTGCAACAGCGGATTTCCAAAACGGGAATCAACCGGAAAAAGTCTGGCTTCCGGGAATTTTTGCTCAGGATGAAATCAGCCTCTTCGGCAATCATAAATTGTTGCTTGGGCTGCGGTACGATTATCATAACTTTCACGGAGATATTTTTACACCTCGATTTGCTTATAAATTACCCCTGAGCGAAACCTCACTTTTCCGGCTGAATGCAGGAACAGGATTTAGGGTGGTGAATTTATTTACCGAAGATCACGCGGCACTCACCGGTGCCAGAGATGTTAAAATCATCAACAACCTGGAACCAGAAAAATCTTATAACCTCAATCTGAATTTTGTTAAAAAATTCTATATGGATTCCGGAAGTTATTTAGGTCTGGAAGCGAGTGGTTTTTACACCTATTTTACAAACCGGATTGTTCCTGATTACACTTCCATCCCGAACAGTATTGTGTACGATAATATTCAGGGACATGCCATTAGCAAAGGAATCAGCCTGAATGCAGATCTGGATTTCCGGAGTGGCCTGAAACTGATTTTGGGAGCTACTTTCATGAAAAACCTCATCACGGGAAATGGCATCACGGAACAACAAATGCTGACTGAAAAAGTTGCGGCAACGTGGGTGGTTTCGTATCCTATAAAACCGTGGAATCTTAATATCGATTATACGGGAAATCTTTATGGCCCGATGCGTCTGCCATTGGCAGGAGATCTGGATCCCAGGCCGCCGTTTTCGCCGTGGTGGAGTATACAAAATATCCAGCTTACATTCACCGGTTTCAGAAATTTTGAAATTTATGGTGGTGTAAAGAATATTCTGAACTGGACTCCGGCAAAACGAATTCCTTTCCTGATTGCCAGAACACACGATCCTTTTAATGAAAATGTGGTTTTCGATCCGTTTGGAAATGCAGTTGCAACGCCGGAAAATCCTTATGCGCTTACTTTTGATCCTTCTTATATGTACTCGCCCAACCAGGGAATCAGGGCTTTTTTGGGACTTAGATTTAAAATTAATTAAAGGAAAATGATAAGGTTGATTTTCAAACTGATGATGTCTATAATAGTGCTTTTGCCTGTTTTCTACGGCGCTCAATTAAAACTTTACGAGTTTAAAGAACGATCTGTTTTACAACATGAAAGTACAAGAAGCACTGTGGTTTTCATTTATACAGACTGGTGCCGGTATTGTGAAAACATGAAACAAACTACCTTCAAACAAAAGAAGATTATCGAAGAACTGAATCAGCATTTTTATACCATATTTCTGAATGCAGAAGAAAAAGGGGACATTTTTTTCTCAGGAAAAACATATCGGTTTCGCCCCAATGGATTTCGCAACGGAACTCACGAACTTGCCCAATTGCTTATGGAGAAAGACCTGCCTTTGTCTTTTCCGGCGATCATAATTCTCAATGCTGAAAATGAAATGGTATTCAGGCATCAGGGTTTTCTTACTTCAGCAGAATTATTCAGCCTGCTTTCAGCGGCCAGAACTATAAAAACCGGTTTATAAATTCTTCCTCTATTTCTTTTGGTAAAATCATTATTTTTGCGGAATGCGTTGGTTCAGATTCGGATTGTTTTTCGTCGTGTTATTGGTAGGGGTTTATGCCGTTTTCATGTATTATATGGTGGATGAAAGCAAATCCTACATTATTGAAAAGAAAATTAATTATTCTGTAGATAAAGTATATCCTCAGTTCAATAATCTTCAGGATTTCACTCGTTGGAATCATTACTTTTCTTCCAAAACCCTTTCATTGGTGTATTACAGGCCTTATGAGGGAAAAGGTGCGGCCGTGAGTTTTATCGATAAAAATACAGATAAAGAAGGGGAGCTGCTAATTCGGTATCATAATCCCAGCCGCACTGTCCGCTATCAGTTGTTCGAGGAAGATAACAGGCATCCTACACTTATTGATGTTACATTTGAAGCGGTTTCACCGGAAAGTACCAAAATTCAATGGAAGATTCGTACGCCGAAACAAAATATTCTCAATCAGGTTTCTCATTTATGGTCTGAAGAGATATTTGAAGAAGAGATTGAAAAAAGCATGGTGAAACTGAATAGTCTACTGAGCAACAAAGTGGAAAAAGACCAGTTTCTTACCGAAATTAAATACGACAGCATTTTGGTAGAGCAACAGGAAGCGCAACTCCTGGTGGGGATCAATGTTTCCACTTCCAACAGAAAAGATGCGCTTTATAAAAACATCGTCATCAATCATAACAAAGTGTATAATTTCATCACCACAGATCTTGACAGAAATGACGATGAATTCGGATTTCCGGTTTTGATTACCGATCCTGATAATTTCCGTGACAAGGAAGTTTCTTATTTTATCGGAATGCCTCTTTCCAGAAAAATCGCCATTGCGGATAATAATTTCAGTTACAGGCAAATTCCGCCTTCTCAGGCTTATTCAATATACTATAAAGGAAGCTATGAAAACCGAAAAAAATCTGTGGATCAACTTCTCCAAAAAGCAAGAAAAGACACGCTCATAGGGGGAATAATTTATCAAACTTTTTTGGAGGTTCCTCAAGAAGGAAAAGAAGTTGTAATGAAACTCACTTTGCCCGTCAGAAGATGATATTTATCATATTAAGAGACATTGCCGTATTTTTAAATGAAGGGAGTGTTGCTATCGCTTTTTTTTATTAAATTTGACCTTTATTTTTAAGCAAATACACTAACACAGAATTTACTGTAATAATGGACAGATTTTCGTTTCTGAATGCGGCGCATTCTCAACTTATTGAGGACTTATATCAACAATACAAAAAATATCCGGATTCTTTAGAACCATCGTGGAAGGCTTTTTTTCAGGGATTTGAATTTGCTCAGGAAGATTATGGTGGCCAGAATTCTTCTGCAGAATCTGTGGTTCAGTATGCAGCTCAAGCTGAGAATAGCAAAGAGATATCTGAAAACGTTAAAAAAGAATTTAAAGTTCTGAATCTTATCGAAGCCTATCGCACAAGAGGACATATGTTTACCAATACGAATCCTATTCGTGAAAGAAGACATTATGAGCCAACGCTCGATATTGAAAACTTCGGGCTTACCAAAGAAGATCTGAACCAGACGTTCAACAGTGCTACAGAAATAGGAATAGAAACTGCTGCTACTTTGAAGCAGATCATTGCCCGTCTCGATAAAGTTTATTGTGGATCCATTGGTGTAGAATACATGCACATCCATGATGTTTCTGAGAAATTATGGATTAGAAAATGGCTTCAAAGCAGCGAAAACCAAGCAGTGCTGACAGAGGAAGAAAAAATAGAAATTCTACATAAACTGAATCAAGCGGTTGCTTTTGAAAACTATCTGCATACTAAGTTTGTTGGACAGAAACGCTTTTCACTAGAGGGCGGAGAATCTCTGATCCCGGCACTGGATCAGCTTATCACTCGTTCCTCACAACTTGGAGTAGACGAGGTGGTTCTCGGTATGGCACACAGAGGAAGACTGAATGTACTGACCAATATTTTCGGGAAATCCTATAAAGCTATTTTTTCAGAGTTTGAAGGAAAAGAATTTGAGGAGGATGTTTTCTCAGGTGATGTGAAATATCATTTGGGTTCTTCAAAAAAAATAAAGACCGCTTCCGGCGAAGAAGTAGCCATCAACCTTACCCCGAATCCTTCGCATCTGGAGACCGTTGCCGCATTGGTGGTGGGGATCTGCAGGGCTAAGGTGGATGATAAATATAAAGATTTTAAAAAAGTGCTCCCGATTATCATTCACGGCGATGGCGCTATTGCTGGGCAGGGAATTGTTTATGAAGTAGCGCAGATGATGAATCTGGAAGGTTACACAACGGGCGGAAGTATTCATATCGTCATCAATAATCAGGTTTCTTTTACTACCAATTACCATGATGCACGTTCATCGGTATATTGTACAGATGTTGCTAAAGTGACCGGATCTCCTGTAATGCACGTAAATGCAGATGATGTGGAAGCCGTGGTTCATGCCATTCGCTTTGCTGCTGAATTTCGCGCAGAATTCGGAAAAGATGTTTATATAGACCTTTTAGGATATAGAAAATATGGCCATAATGAAGGGGACGAGCCTCGTTTTACCCAGCCTAATTTGTATAAGCTTATTTCAAAGCACCCCAATCCAAGAGAAATTTACAAAGATCTTCTGAAAAAAGAAAATATTGTTTCTGATGATAAACTCAAGGAAATGGAAACTGAGTTCAAAGCTCTTTTGGACAAGGATTTTGATGCTTCTAAAGAGATACTGAAAAATACAATGGACGTTTTCATGGGCGATGATTGGAAAGATTTTCCATTACAATCCAGAGAAGTTCTTCAGGAAAAGATTAATACCCGTTTCGATATTACTAAACTCAAAGAACTGGCCGTTAAAATGTCAACCCTTCCGGCAGACAAGAAATTTATCAATAAAGTTTCGCGCCTATTCGATCAGCGTCTGAAAATGATCGATGCCAATACCATCGATTGGGCTCTGGGAGAATGGCTTGCTTATGCTTCATTGTTAAGCGAAGGGAAGAATGTAAGAATTTCCGGCGAAGACGTGGAAAGAGGTACGTTCTCTCACCGTCATGCTATTGTTAAAACAGAAGATACAGAAGAAGAATATATTCCGCTTCGTCACATTTCTGAAAGCCGTTTTGATATATACAATTCTCACCTTTCCGAATATGGAGTTTTAGGATTTGATTACGGATATGCTATGGCATCACCCAATACGTTAACCATTTGGGAAGCACAATTTGGCGATTTTGTAAACGGAGCACAGATTATTATTGATCAGTATCTGGCTGCGGCAGAAGAAAAATGGAAAATTCAGAATGGCCTGGTGATGCTGCTTCCGCACGGTTCGGAAGGACAGGGTGCTGAACACTCTTCTGCACGGCTCGAAAGATTCCTGGGATTATGTGCCAATGAAAATATGATTGTGGCCAACTGTACTACGCCTGCTAATTTCTTCCATATTTTGAGAAGACAGCTGGCTTTTGGTTTCCGTAAACCGCTCGTTGTGATGTCGCCCAAATCATTGCTGAGACATCCAAAGGTGATTTCCACTTTTGAAGAATTGGCGGAAAATAGTTTCCAACCGATTATTGATGATGCGTCTGCAGAGGCCTCGAAAATCAGCAAACTGGTTTTATGTTCAGGGAAAATCTATTATGAACTTTTGGCTAAGAAGGAAAAACTGGGTGCAGATCATATTGCCCTCGTGCGTATAGAACAACTCTATCCCTTGCATGCAGAAAGTTTGAAAGAAATTTTAACTAAATATTCTGAAAGAAAAGAAATCATCTGGGCACAGGAAGAACCGGAAAATATGGGAACATGGAGTTATATTCTCCGGAACTTACGAGAAACCGGAATTCAGGTGATAGCACCGGTTCCAAGTGGGGCACCTGCACCGGGAAGCCATAAAATGTTTGAAAGAATCCAGAGTGGGGTCATCAACAAAGTTTTTGATTGTGATGATGAACCCGAAGGCCGGCCTGTAACAGCGTAATCGGTTTGAAAAGATTTAAGATTTATAAAAACACGGCTTTATTTGGCCGTGTTTTTATATTTTTTTTGAAAAATTAACCTGCTAATTGTGAGTTTTAGCCGGCAGAGTACATTAAAATTTAATCAAACAAAATCAGATAATGGCGGGATTCTCCAATGAATTTAACCATTTAATAATTTCATTTTTCGGCGAAATTCATTACAAACAAGAGTAAGTAAATATACAACATACTAAATATAATTTACTGGTTTGCGCATACAGTCAAACGCTTTACCAAAACTAATTTCAAATAAATATTCGACAAAATTTCCTCTTTCACGGAACAGGAAAAATGTTTAAATTAGCACTTTAAAATTTTTCACAATAGTGATACGGAGAACCGTACTGTAAAAAGCAAAATTCCAGATATGTCAGTATTAGAAATGAAAGTCCCTTCGCCGGGAGAATCGATTACAGAAGTCGAAATAGCCACCTGGCTCGTAAAAGACGGAGATTATGTAGAAAAAGATCAGCCGATTGCCGAGGTGGATTCAGATAAAGCAACACTTGAACTTCCAGCGGAGGAAAGTGGAATCATCACCCTGAAAGCAGAGGAAGGCGAACTGGTACAGGTTGGCCAGGTCGTTTGCCTCATCGACAGAGACGGTAAAAAGCCCGAAGGTGCTTCGGAAGAAAAGTCTGCTCCAAAAGAAGAAGAAAAGCCCGCGGAAACTACAAAGCCTGAAGCAAAAAAAGAAGAGCCAAAAACACAGGCTACTTATGCTACGGGAACTCCTTCTCCTGCTGCGAAAAAAATTCTTGACGAAAAAGGAATGCACACTTCTCAGGTTTCCGGTACGGGAAGAGACGGAAGAATTACCAAAGCAGACGCTGAAACGGCTTCAGTTCCTGCCATGGGCACTCCGGGAACAAGCGGATCCAGAGCACAAACCACCACCAAGCTTTCTATGCTTCGCAGAAAACTGTCAACCCGCTTGGTTTCAGTAAAAAACGATACCGCGATGCTGACTACCTTCAACGAGGTGGATATGTCTGAAATTTTCAGAATCAGAAAACAATATAAAGATGAATTTGCTGCCAAACATGGTGTTGGATTAGGATTTATGTCTTTTTTCACCAAAGCTGTGACAAGAGCGTTGCAAATGTATCCTGACGTAAATGCTTCCATAGACGGAGATTACAAAATAAATTATGATTTTTGTGATATTTCTATCGCTGTTTCCGGGCCGAAAGGACTCATGGTTCCTGTGATGAGAAATGCTGAAAACATGTCCTTCAGAGGAGTGGAAGCCAATATCAAAATGCTGGCCGATAAAGTAAGAGAAGGGACGATTAGCGTTGATGAAATGACGGGAGGAACCTTCACTATTACCAATGGTGGCGTATTCGGTTCCATGCTTTCTACGCCGATTATCAATCCACCACAATCTGCAATCCTTGGGATGCACAATATAATCCAGCGGCCCATTGCTGTGAATGGAGAAGTAGTGATTCACCCCATGATGTATGTTGCGATGTCTTACGATCATAGAATCATTGACGGCAGAGAAAGTGTAGGATTTCTTGTAGCAGTAAAAGAAGGAATCGACAATCCAGTAGAAATTCTTATGGATGGTGATGAGAGAAAAGCGTTAGAACTTTAAGCTCAATTAATTCTCAATATTGGTCCCGTCTGAAAAAGGCGGGATTTTTGTATTGCAATTGAAAAAGTATACTATGTTCTCGAAAACTACTTCCCACATTAAGGTCTCAGTGATTCCGGAATACGACATCAAGAATAGTTTTCCGTCTGATAACCGGTTCGTTTTTAAATATCATATTACGATTGAAAATCTGAGCCAGGAATCTATCGTCGTACTGAGAAGAAAATGGCTCATTTACGATGTTGGGTTTGGGTTTACCGAAGTCAACGGAAATGGTATTATCGGCCTCACCCCTGAAATTGAGCCAGGGCAGCAGTTTACCTATTTTTCCAATGTTATGCTGCGTTCAGGAGTGGGAAATATGAGCGGGAAATATTTCGTAAAAACTAATGCGGATGAAAACGGTTTTGAAATTGATATTCCCAGATTCAATCTGATGGCTCCTGTTTTATCCAATTAATTTTAAAGTTCTTTCAGATTCTTTTTAAGCACGTCCTGAATTTCATCATTCCGGGTGAGCATCAGCCGGTTAAATGCTAGAATTGAAAGTTTCGCACACGCTTCGGCATCATCTCCGGCACGGTGGTGGTTAAAATTGATTTGGTGAACTGAAGCCAGATTTTTCAGTCCATAACTAGGAAGTCCTTTCCACGATTTTCGGGCTAACTGAACAGAGCATAAGTATTTCAATTTTGGTCTGAAAAGTCCGTAATAATCTAAACAACTCCGAAGAACACCTGCATCAAAACTAGCATTGTGGGCAATTAAAAGATTTCCGTAAAGCAGACTTTCAGCTTCATACCAGATTTCATCGAAAGTAGGAGCATCCTGCACATCTGCCGGATGAATATCATGTACGGCAACATGATGGTGGTTGAAATAAGGATATTGTGGCGGTTTTATCAGCCAGGTTCTTGTTTCTACAATTTCACCGTTTTCTACAACACAAATTCCCATTTCACACGCCGAACTACGGTCATGATTGGCAGTTTCAAAATCAACAGCACAAAAATCCATCGCTACAAAATTTTCTTTATTTCTCGGTTGTAGTCATCAAATTTAATCAGATCATCGTGGCTTCCGCCTTTTATTTCGATAAACTTTTTCTTTAAATCCGGCTTTTCTACCTGTAAAACTTCAAATAGTTTTTTCCCTGATTTTAATGGAACTACTAAATCTTTATTTCCATGAAACTGATAAACAGGACAGTTGACGGCTGTAATATTTTCGTTGGAAAGGAAATGATAAGCCATTTTGGGGGATATTTTTTCCGTTGTGGAATAGGGAAGCCATCGGTTGGCCATATCCTGAAGATTGTAAAATGTAGATTCCAAAATCAGTTGTTGCGGTTCATTATCCGCAGCCATTTTCACAGCGAAACTACCGCCTAAGCTTCTTCCGTAAACGATAATATTTTCTTCGCCGTACATTTCTTTCAGAAAATTATAGCAAAACTGGGCATCTGAAAAAAGATAACTTTCCTTTCTCGGGCCTGTGCTTTTTCCGTATTGCCGGTAATCCATGACAAAAACATCATATCCATACCTTGTAAATTCGGATGCAATTTTTCCCCATCGCACCAGATTATCTGCATTGCCATGATAATAAAGTATAACACCTTTAGGATTATCCACTGTGAAATGCAGCGCGTTTATTTTTCCGCTGTGCGGAGTCCGGAATACATGTTCCCTGAAATCTAAGGGAAATTCAAAAACATGATCTTCCGGTAATTTCACGGGCAAAAAAACAATTTTTTCCTGAAGATAATGTAAGATACTGGCCATTTATTTCGGTAACTTTTTAGTTTCTGTGGTTGATATTCAAACTCGTATGCTGATAATTAATTTCACGCTGAGGCTCCTCAATATCTTCAAATATTTCATCTAAAACCTTATGATATTCTTTAAACTTATGCACATCAATATGCCCGGCTTTTAGAATAATATAAAGTCGCGTATTATCAGGCTGAATTTCTGAAAGTTCTATAGCCGTCTTTACAGGAACCAGTCTGTCGTCACTTCCATGGATGATTTTTATCGGACAGTGAACCTTTCTCAAATACTTGTAGGTCGGCAAATTGAAACGAATAAAATATTTCGCCGGAAGCCAGGGCAAATATCGGTTTACTGCACGTTCGAGACTGTAAATAGGGGAGTTGAGAATCAAAAGCCTCGGGTTATTATTTGCAGCCAACATGGAAGCAAAACCTGTACCGATACTCCTCCCGTAAACAATGATTCTTTCCTCCGGAACCTGCTGTTTCACAAGATTATAAACATACTGAATATCATGTTTTAGTCCATCCGAAGTCCGTTTCCCTGTGCTTTTTCCGAAACCTCTGTAATCCATCATGATGACATCATAATTCAGTCTTGTAAAATCAATCGCAAATTTTCCCCAACCTTTAATGTTTTTGGTGTTGCCTTTCAGGTAAAACACGATACCTTTTGTATTTTCAGCCTTAAAATGGAGATAACTGATCTTCACGCCCGGTTCGGTCTCCGCCTCCAGTTCTTCAGCAACAAGCTGGTCATAAGCAAACTTAAAATCAGATGGAAGCTTTTCCGGATGAAAGAAGAATTTTTGTTGAAAAAAATAGATTATCAGTCCTAAAAATAAGGTGACCAGAATAATGAGGAGGGCAATATTGTAGAGATCAATTGACATATTTTATACCTGAAGATAAAAATACTAAAATCGTTTTACAATGGCGAAAGGTCCTCAAAAAAAATGTTTAAAAACCAGCCATTTTTCCTGATAGTATTTTTTTATTTGATGTTTTTGCCTGCGGCGCCAGGTTTCAGGAAGATGAGCATAAAAGCCAATATGAGATTTTACCACTGCCCAAAGATGTGAGAAACCATGTTGAAATGCAAACCGAATTCCTGCGATACCATCCAGACTCAGCCTGAAAAATAGAAGCCAGATTAGATTTGGAAAAGGTAGATTTTTCAGCATCATTGAGAGGTTATTTCTGAAATTCAAAAAAGTTTTCTGCGGATTCAGATTGTTGAGCGTTCCTCCGCCAACGTGATATACTGAAGATTTTCCTGTGTACATGATCTTTTTACCTGAATTTTTCAATCGCCAGCACAAATCTATTTCTTCCTGGTGTGCAAAAAAACGTTCATCAAAACCGCCTTGTTCCAGAAAATCTTTGCTGCGTATAAAAAAAGAGCACCCCGATGCCCAGAAAATCTCCGTTTCATCATCATACTGCCCTTTGTCTTGTTCGATAGAATTAAAAATTCTGCCCCGACAGTACGGAAATCCAAGATTATCTATAAAACCGCCTCCGGCACCCGCGTATTCAAATAAATTTCTCTTGTAATAGGAGAGAATTTTAGGTTGTACAGCGGCAATAGATTCATCTGAATCGAAAAGAGCCATCACCGGCGGAAGCCAGTTGGGAGTTACTTCCACATCGGAATTCAGAAGGCAAAAAATTTCTGCTTCTATTTCCTTTAACCCGGAATTATAACCCGCCGCAAATCCTTCATTTTTAGTATTTTGAATAATTTTGACTGAAGGAAAATTTTCCTTAACAAAAGTGACAGAATCATCCTCAGATGCGTTGTCTATGATAAAGATAGCTGCTTCCTGCGAATGCTGAATAACGGACGGAAGAAATCTTTCCAACCATCTTTTTCCGTTCCAGTTCAATATTGCGATGGCTACTCTGTTCATTGTTCTTCGTATTTTTTAATGGCGTGTGCATATTTCCATTTGCGGTGGCTCCACAGGTAGTTGTCGGGTCTTTTGCGGATAGAATTTTCGAGAAGCTGATGGAATTTTTTCACGATTTCATTTTTTTCAAACTTTTCATTTTCCGGTTCCACGCGGTAGTAGTTGACCTGATAATATCCTCTTTTTACCTTTTTCACATCGCAATACACGAAAACAAGATCCATTCTGGATGCCAGTTTATCATAGCCCACAAAAACGGGTGTTTTCTGGTTGAGGAATTTCAGTCCGTAACTCACTTCCGAGACATGCGGAGTCTGGTCTGCCACAAACATATAAATAGAATTGCCATCGTTCGGGTTACGAAGCATGTGTTTTATTACTTCTCCTGCTTCCAAAGCATTATTTCCGTGAGAATTCCGAATCATTTTCATTTTTTTTTCCCAAAATTGGCTCTGCATTTTGCGATACACAGGATGGCTGTTTTCCTGAGGAACATTGGTAGCCAAAGCAGTGAACCATTCCCAATTAAAAACATGACCAGTGAGCATGATGACATTTCTGCCTTCTCTCTTGGCATCTAGGAAAATATCTTGATTCAGATGCTGAACTCGTACTTTAAGTTCTGTGCTCGAAACTGTGAAGGATTTGAGTGTTTCTACTAAATAATCGGAAAAATTTATGTAGAACTTTTTCTTAATTGCTTTGATTTCTGAAGGTGTCTTCTCGGGGAAAGAATTTTTCAGGTTGTTCACTACCACTGTTTTGCGGTAATCAATAACATAAAAAAGAAAAAAGAAAATTATATCAGAGAATAAATAAAGTACCCTCATCGGAAGTTTCGAAAACAACAGTATTATCCTAAAAAAAAGTTCCATAAACTGGTACAAATGTAATGATATTAAAAAGATTGGAAAACATTTTGCAGACATTAAAATCTTATTGTAATTTGCATTATATGAAAAAATTTCAGGTTGCGTTTTCGCTCATCATCTCAGGTCTTTTAATTTCTTGTTCACAGAAAACAGAAGTCAGTACAGATCAAAAAGTTCCAATAGATTCTGTAATGTCAGCATCAGATAGTATTGCTATTATAGCCGAACGAAAAAAAGCGCAGGAACAGGAGAAGGCTAAACTGGATAAGCCTTATCGGGAAGATGAAAATGCTGAGGAAAAAATAAAGGAGCTTGTAAAACAGGCCCAGGCGGAAAATAAAAACATTATTTTGCAAGCGGGTGGGAACTGGTGTATCTGGTGTTTGCGTTTTAACGATTTTATTCAAAGAACTCCCGAGTTAAAAAAAATAACGGATGATCATTATCTGTATTATCATCTGAATTATTCCCCGAATAATAAAAACGAAAAGGTATTCAACAGATATGGAAATCCCGGCGAAAAGTATGGTTATCCTGTATTTATAATTTTAAACAAGGAGGGTAAATTGATCCACACTCAGGACAGTGCTGTTTTGGAAGACGGAAAAGGATATGATCTGGGAAAAGTGAAAGCTTTTTTAGCTGAATGGATTCCGAAATAACCTTTGGATAAAAAAAACCGTTCCTGATTTGCAGCAACGGTTTTGTTATTAAATGAGCTGTTCCATACTGGAAACACTTTTGTTTTTCTGATATTCTTCGAGCTTTTTCCTGATGTATCTGAGCGCAAATGGCGCAATATAAATCAACGCAATACCGATGATTTTCTTTTTCCAATTAGCACTTTTGATGTTTTTCTTTGCATAGTTTCCTACGAAGGCTACGGCGCCTAATTTCAAGGCATGATCCACAGCCCCTCCTTTTACGGCGGTATCCACAATGCTGAAGAAGGTATTTTTACTGATGATTTGATTTTTTACTTCTCCGGAAATTCGGCGAACGATTTCATCTTTTCTGAGAACAATCTTTTTCTCGCCTTGCTCATTCAGTTCTTCCTTCAGAAACTGGTCGGTATAGCCATTGGTAATAGCGCTTAAACTTCTTTTAGCATTATCAAAAGTAAGCAGATCTTCCTTCTCGGCAATTTCCTTTTTCAAAAGTTCCTTTTTTCTGCGAAGCTCATCGAGGCTGTTGTATTTATAAGACATATCAGTTGTTTAAAGATTGAATTATTTTATTAGCCACTAAAGTTTTTATGGCTTTTTTACTCAGGAGGATAATCACTATCAGAAGCAGATAAAAACCCGCCATGATCAGAATTCCGTAAGCATAATTTCCGAGGTAATATCCTATCAGTAATCCCAAACCTATATTTAACAATATGAGAAAAAAGAGCACGCAAACCGACAGTAGTACAATGATGGAAATCGTTCCGGCGGTAACCGAAGTTTTTTCTGTAGCTTCCATTTTTAGAAGGTCAATTCTCTGGGAAGCGTAATCCTTTAATATGTCCAACATGGTTTTTTGTTTAAAGTTATAAAAAAAGGAACATTGCGTTCCTTTTTATTTATTCTGAGAGGATGCTGTTATTTCTTTAAACCATCCAGTTCTGATTCTACATCTTTCACGACGTTCGTTGCCTGCGATACCGCTTGATCCTTATACTTTCCATAACCATCTTTCACTGTGCTCGCTACATTGTTTGCCGTTTCTTTGAAAGTGGACGAAATGTTACTGTACTGATCCTTTACTTTTTCCGAAACATCGTGATAAGTTTCTTTAGCTTTCTCAGAAAGTTTTCCGTATTGATCTGTAGCTTGATGTTTCAGATCATTTGCCTTGTCTTTTATTTTCTTCCTTGTTTCTTTCCCTTCTTCAGGTGCGTATAGCATACCAAGAATGACACCTGCAGCAGCTCCTGCTAATAATCCTGCTAAAACAGCAGATGTGTTGTTGCTTCTTTTTGACATTTTATTTGATTTTAAAGTTATTGTAATTGAGATTTGGTCAGTAAAATTACAATTAATATACCAAAAAAATATGGTATGTCTTAAATATTGTTAAAAGTTTTAATGTGTGACAATATCAGGTGTATGGTTTCTTTTTTTGTGAGTTTGGAATTGTCAATCAGAATAGCATCTTCTGCTTGTATTAGGGGAGCAATTGCTCGTTCACTATCAATTTTGTCTCTCAAAGCTAGATTTTCTTTTACTGAGGTATAATCACTTTCGATGCCTAATGACAAAAGTTCCGCATGTCTTCTTTTAGTGCGCTCGTCAATACTTGCTGTGAGGAAGAATTTATAATCCGCATTCGGCAGTACAACGGATCCTATATCTCTGCCATCCATAATAACGCCACCCTTTTTTGCAATAGAACGCTGGGTGTGAAGAAGAAAATCGCGGACTTCCGGAATTGTGGCAATGCGACTTACATTCTCTGAAATCTCAGGAGTTCTTATTTCGGACGATATGTCAGAATTATTGAGGAATAGAACTAAAATTCCGTTTTGTTCCCGGAACTCGAGTTTGATTTTATGTAAATTATTGATGAGTTGCTGGACATCAATTCCATCATTTTCAGTTTGACAACATTGTAAAGCAAAAAAGGTAATCCCGCGGTATAAAGCTCCGGTATCCATATGAATGATCCCTAGCTTTTCTGCAATCACTTTTGAAATAGAACTTTTCCCTGTAGAAGAGAATCCGTCAATGGCAATTACTGGCTTTCTCATTCAACAAAGTTCGTGTTTTTGGCTCAAAAATAGAAATTAATCGAACCTGTTTCCGCTAAGATCAACAGATATTCCGAGCATGTTTACATTGGAAGCACTATGATATCGACTATGTGAATAATCGATAACAAAAGAATTGAAACGAATTCCGAATCCGGCTGAAAGTCCTGCGAAACTTCGCTGATCCAACACTGCAAGCTCGCTGCCTCGTTTTACATTATACCCGAGTCTTATTCGGAAGGAACTCTCCGGAAACAGTTCGGCACCGAAGGAGAAATGATCCATAATTTTTCGGGTAAATCCCACTTCCTGCCCATTATGATCCAACTCGGAGGAAATATTAAATTGCTGAAGATCATGTGCTGTAATAGTGAGCGCAGCAGGAAATTTTTTCAAAATTCTAGTATAGCCGAGGTCTATTCTGAAAGGAAGTTTTTCTCTGGTTCCGTCGAAGGTTTTGAATTGATAACCAAAATTTCTCACTGCGAGAGCCAGAGTTTCATTGGTTTTATCCAAATGATATGTAACGCCCACAGTACCCGCAACGGCCATGGAAGTATAATTGTCTATTTTGGAATTGATAAGCTGAATACCTGCTCCAATAGTCCATTCCTTTTCGAAATGATATGCGTATCCCGCACCAATGGCTGCATCAAAAGCACCAAACTCTCCGTTTTGGAAACCGGCTTCATCGGTCCTGGGCATTTTTCCGTAGTCCATATATCGGGCATTTGCCGTCAGCATGTGTCCATTTTCGAAAACATGTCCGTAACTCAAAGTGCCATATTTGGAACCGGCAAGGTAGCTGGCTGCATTCACAGACACCTGCTTATGCATTTCGGAATTCAGTAAAGCAGGATTCACAGCAGCGAAGTTAACATCCTTATCCATTACCGAAATCGCATCACCTCCTAATGCGGCCTGCCTAGCAGAAACAGGAAGATTGAGAAATGGATATACGTTTTCCCCGACTTGCGCTTGCGCAGTTCCTAAGGAAAATAATAGCAATGAAAGGTAAATTTTCTTCAACGCAGAATAATGTATTGCAAAAATAATCCTTTTTGAAACTTATCAAAATTTTTAACAAATTATTTCATCTTAATTTCAAATCTTTAAAGAATTTGTGGCTTTTGATTATATTTGCAGCGCATAATCTAAAGCAACAAATCCTGTAGAGCATGAAGTACAAAAGAATCCTACTTAAACTAAGCGGCGAAGCGCTGATGGGCAACCGACAGTATGGCATTGATAACGACCGTTTGAAGGACTATGCGAACGAAATAAAAAAAGTGGTAGATGAAGGTTGCGAAGTGGCCATCGTTATTGGTGGCGGTAATATTTTTCGAGGTGTTGCTGGCGCAGCCAAAGGGATGGACAGAGTGCAGGGAGATTATATGGGAATGCTGGCAACTGTAATCAACGGAATGGCACTGCAGGGAGCATTGGAGGATGCTGGTGTTTACACAAGATTGCAAAGCGCGATTGAAATGGACAAAGTTGCAGAACCTTTTATTAAAAGAAAAGCGGTTCGCCATTTGGAAAAGGGAAGGGTAGTGATCTTCGGTGCCGGAACGGGTAACCCTTATTTCACCACCGATACTGCGGCTACACTGCGCGCAATCGAAATTGGTGCGGATATAATTTTGAAGGGGACCCGCGTGGACGGAATTTACGATTCTGACCCTGAAAAAAATCAAAATGCTGTCAAATATAATTCGCTCACTTTTGATGAAGTTTTTGAGAAAGGAATTAAAGTAATGGACATGACAGCCTTTACACTTAGTCATGAAAACAAACTTCCCATTATTGTTTTTGATATGAACAAGGAAGGAAATCTTCTGAAAATTGTTCAGGGCGATAAAATTGGAACTTTAGTAGATTTGGAAAATAAAAATATCATTTAATTATGGAAGAATTAAATATGATTACAGATATGGTAAAGCAGGAAATGGATGCGGCAATAAGACATCT
>JAEYOX010000081.1 GCA_023411265.1 Bacteroidota bacterium
TTTCCCCAAAAGGATTAATGGATTGATTGTAAATGCGGTAGTGGCCCTTATCCCGTTCTGCAATCGTTTCCAGAGTTTTGTTTACATTGGCATTTATCAAAAGTCCCTGAAGTTCGCGGTTGTCGCCCACTTTATCAATAAGCAAATCGGTGACTTCAGTTTGAAAGGGATGATCAGCAAAAACAGCATCAACAAAATTATTTTCATTAAGATAACGTTGATTCACAGTCCAGAGATCAAAAATACTCACGGCAGCAATAACAACAAGTGCAAGATTCTGACTGATTTTTCTATTAAGAGAAAACCAAAGTGTAGCAGCTACAATAGCGATATACAACAATGCTTTGATAGCATCAGTTCGAAACATACCGAATCTTTCATCCACAAGATAATTAAGCAAATAGGGTGGAAGATAGGTTTTCTCATTATCCGTATGGAATCCGAGCAGCGATTTTCCGAAAATCAACAGAATTAAAATAATTCCCAGAACTACTGAGGAAACGTTCATCAGGATTTTCTTTTTATACGACTCATCAAGCGTGGCGTCAGTATAAAATCGATAAAGCCCGATAATAGCAATAAGCGGGAATAATAATTCCACCACAACCAGAATAGACGACGGCGCTCTGAATTTATTGTAAAAAGGAACTACATCAATAAAAAAATCGGATAGAAACATCAGATTGCTTCCCCAGGCCAACATAATAGTGAGTGCCGAAGCTGCTAAAATCCAGTAACGGTATTTTTTCCAGGCAAAGAAAAAACCAAGTATCGCAAGAAAAACCACTACAGCTCCCTGATATGCCGGGCCGGATGTTCCGGGTTGATCGCCCCAATACGTCATACTCGTAAGGCCGCGAACAATATTATCTACCTCGGCCTGGGATTGTGCATTGTCCTGAACAAGTTGCTGGATAGTTTCCATCATTTCTTCGCCTTCCGGCTCATTGCTTCCTCCGCCCATCAATCTCGGGATGAAGAGATTCAGCGTTTCAAGTTTGCCGTAACTCCACATCAGAATACTTTCTTTATCCATTCCGGACTTGTCGGAAGTATGTCTTTCGTTATTCAAAATCTGCTTTCCACGCACGGTTTCAGTAACATATTCTGCATTGGCCATAATTCTTTGAGAGTTCATTCCTACTCCTAAAATACAAGCGAGCGCAATGATACCTGAAGAAATGGCAAAATGTTTGACAGGTGTTTTCTTCTGAATCGTACGAATCAATTCCGAAATAAATAAAAAAGCTAACGCCAGAAACAGATAATACGTCATCTGCGGATGGTTGGCCGCAATCTGAAGACCCATGAAAAGTGTGGTGACTATAAATCCGACAACATATTTTTTTCGGATATACACCAGCAATATTCCTGCAAGCAAAGGAGCGAAATAGGCAATGGTGTGAACTTTTCCGTTGTGTCCCGCAGCGATAATAATATAAAAATAAGTAGATAGCCCGAAAAATAAAGCTCCCAACAACGCATATTTCCAGTTACGCACTGCGACATACCCCAAAAGAAAAAATCCTGAAAAAAGGAGAAACAGATAATTAACAGGTTTCGGCAAAAAGTTCAGAACATTATCAATCTGCTTAATCGCATCTCCGCGAAATTGCGAACCCATCTGATAAGTTGGCATTCCGCCGAACATACTGTTGCTCCAGTACGTCTCTTTTCCGTATTGTGCCCGGTAATCTAAAAGTTCTTTTGCGCCGCCTTTGTATTGTACAATATCATGCTGAAAGAGTTGTTTCCCGGAAAGCACCGGATTGGCGTACAGAAATCCGATCACCATGAAGAAGACAAGGCAAATAATACTATAAATCAGGCTTTTATTCTTGGCCATCGTTTAAATTTTCAGAAAATTATTAGTTTTTTTTATCTTTTACTTCTTCGTAATCCACCGTTTCAGCGTCCCACTTCACCTTCTTATCTATTTTTGTTTTATGTTTATTCTCAGGATTTTGAAATGGATTTTGATGAATATTTTTATAAAACTGCTTGAAAAACAATCGTTTAAGGATGTTCCAGACAAAGAAAATTATAATGGTACTTAATATAGTTAAAAGGATGAATTTCATCGGCTTTTATTTTTTTGGATTTACAATGACATAAGAATCAGAAGTGTTGGTCATGGTTTCGGAGTTTTTGCCGTCGCTGAATGTTTGACTTTGAGAAGTTTTCACATGTATGTTCTGATTGATGATCCAGCCCGAGTGTACATCAAAAGTATAGGTACCGTTTTGCGTAAGTTCAGAACTTAGAGTTTGCGTAACGCCTTCCTGCGTTTCTTTATTCGACTGTTTCGGAATTCCTCCGGTAATGGTAATTTCTGCTACACCGTCATTTACTTTTTTTAACGTGTAATGCGACTGGATTTTTATTTTTCCGTCCGGGGAAGCGTTTTCGGAAACTGTCCATTTTTCTCCGATTTTCGCGCCCTTTTTCGGGAGGATAAAAATATTTTTAGAAAACTGATCCTTCAGAATTTCCTCATTAAAAGAAGCTTTAAGTTGGGCGAGAAGTGCTTTTCTTTCGTTGGCATCCTTGGTAAGTCCGTTTACAGTGGTCGTAAATTTGGAATAAATAGGTTCAAATCCATTGATGGAAATAATGTTGCCATTTTCATGAATTTTCATATTCAGTTTATTGCCGGTCATTGCTTTATCAATAGTCCAGCGGTTTTTCAGACCTTCATCTTTCGGAGCAGCCTGTCGTGTGTCAATCGTTTCGGTTTTCCCCTGTGCTGATTGAGAAGTTTTTTTCGCCACAAAATTGATCGTCACATCGTACACTTTTTTATCGAAATTATTTACTGTAAAGGTTATTTCGTCCGTATTTTCCCGCGTCATGCTCTGCGAACTTCCGTCCGGCAATTTGGCCGTTGCCACATCTTTCTGATGGGTAGTAAAAGGATAGGTTTTTCCTTTTTCCAGTTTCAGGGATTGGGTAAATATCCCTGCCGAATCTTTTATAGCAGCGTTTTGTGCCATTTCTCTCAAAGTCTGAGCAGAATCTGCAGAAGGAACATCGATGGTGATGGTATCGCCGGTGACAGGATCTATCTTAGTAATGGTTTTGCTTTCTTTTTTACAAGCTGCCAGTGCAATGGAAACCAGCACCAGGGCTGTTATTTTCTTCATATAATTATTTATTTTTAAGGTCTTTACTATTTCTTTCGTGATACGCTTTCTCAAATGCTTTTGCATCTGCCAGATTCCATATTTTTTCTGAAAAGAACTGTATCAATTGTTTTCTCAAAGGGTGGTTTTCTGCTAGGCAATCATTTCTTTTGGAATCAAAAACACTTACTGAAGCATATTTTTCTTTCCACTCGCTGATGCCTCCAGCAAAAACAGTGAACGTTTCTTTGGAGTTTTTAAGCAAAGTAACATCTCTCCAAACCAGCATGGGTTCTGAACCCGAAATTTCAATTTCGTTCTGCCATTTCCCAAAACTGTCGAACATCAGCTGACGGGTGTACATTACTGAAGCGACGTGATGAAACCGAAGTTCGTGAAATCCGGCTTCTTTTCCTTCTAGTTTATCTATCGTATAATTTTTAAATCCTTTAATATACACATAGTGAATATACGGATTGGCGGTTTTCTGAAAACCTTTACTTTTTACTTTTAAAGGGTCTTCCGTTGTGTTTTGCTGCGCATTTATTTGCTGACAAATAGCGGAAAATAACATGAGAATTATGAATGTCGCAGATCTGTGGATTGGGGATTTATCGGAAAACATCAAACGATATTATTTTTGTTTAATTTCTGTCTCATTGCTTCATACAGTACTGCTCCGCATGCAACAGAAACATTCAGCGACTGTGTTTTTCCTTCAATGGGGAGTTTCATTTTTTGATCTGCATGATGCATTACTTCCTTCGAAATTCCAGTTTCTTCATTTCCCATCACGATGGCGCAGGGTTCTGTAAAATCAAGTTCGTAGATCAATTTCTGCGCTTTTTCCGTGGATGCAAAAACCTGAACTCCGCTTTGCTGTAGAAAATCTACCGTGTGAGCCAGATTTTTTTCTTTACAGATTTTGATGTTATACAACGCTCCGGCAGAGGTTTTTATCGCATCCGAATTTATAGGAGCGGCTCCTTTTTCAGGGATAATCACCGCATCAATACCAACACATTCCGCCGTTCTGCAGATGGCTCCGAAATTCCGAACATCCGTAAGCCTGTCCAAAATCAGTAAAAAAGGGGTTTTTCCTTGTTCAAAAATCTGTGGCAAAAGATCCTCAATTTTATAAAACGGAATATCTGATATAAAAGCTACAACGCCCTGATGATTTTTGCGGGTAAAACGGTTCAGTTTTTCAACAGGAACATAATTAGGCCTCAACTTATTTTTGGCAAGAAGTGCTTTCAAATCCGCATAAATTGAACCTTGTAACCCGTTCTGTATAAATACTTTATCGATGGTTTTTCCTGCCTCTATTGCTTCAATCACCGGTCGTAATCCGAATACAAAATCATCTTTCTTCTCTGTCATAATTAATATTTTTCTCCCATTATTGCTTTCTTTTGGGCCATAGCATAACCGAAATGGAGGCTTTCATGAATATTGTTGAAAATAATGGCATCCTGAATATTTTTCAGATCCAGGCCAAAACTGGTGGTATAAGGTGTATATTCTGAAAAGAAATCTGCATCATAATCTTTCATCAGTATTTTAGAGGTTTCAATCAGCAAAAATTCCAGATCTTCTATTTCGCTCGCTGCAACCTGCAGATTCGGGAGGGTTCCTTTTTTATACGTTTCTATCCAGTATTTATCAATTCTGAAGGGATTTCCGCTCAGATAATAGTGCAGCAATTGTTGGGTAGCTACAGTATGGGCAATATTCCAGTAAATGTTATTATTAAAACCATCTGGAATTGCAGTTAAATCTTCGGGATCAGTTGTTTTCAGGAGCTGCAGAAGATTGCTGCGTACCTGACGGTGAGCCTGAAAATGATAATTCATTTTTCAAATTTTAATTTTCAAAAATAGTTTAATTAACTGAGAACGGCAAAAAGATAATAACGAAGAAACTGCTCGAAAATTGGCTGAATGCAATAAAAAAACGGAACCTGAATCCCGTTTTTTTTGTAGTAACAATTTACATTATCCGATTTCTATTCCGTTTTCTACCGGTTCTTCAGGAGTTACAAAGCTCAGCTTTCCGTCCGGTTTTGTAGTGAGCAACAGCATTCCCTGCGATTCGATTCCGCGTATTTTTCTCGGTGCAAGATTCAATAGGATCATCACTTGCTTTCCAATGATTTCTTCCGGAGTAAAACTTTCTGCAATTCCCGAAACCACAGTTCTCACATCCGCACCTGTATCTACTTTCAGTTTTAAAAGTTTATCAGCTTTTTCCACTTTTTCAGCCTCCAAAATGGTGGCAGTGCGAAGGTCTATTTTTGTAAAATCGTCAAATTGAATCTCCTCTTTCATTGGGTTAGCATTAGGATTGGTTTTGTTATTATTTAATTTAGTGTTTTCTAATTTCTGAATTTGAGCATTTATTATTTCATCTTCTATTTTCGCAAAAAGAAGAGATGCTTCGTTGATGCGATGACCGGATTCTAGCAATACATTTTGAGTTTCAACATCTTTCCAGTTCATTTGTGAAACGTTGAACATCTTTAATAGCTTTTCCGAGCTAAAAGGCATGAAAGGTTCGCACAATTGTGCCAAACCCACAGCAATCTGGGCACCGGCGAAAAGTGAATGAGCAGCTTTTTCTGGTTGATCCTTAATGGTTTTCCAGGGTTCTTCCGTCTGGAGATATTGATTTCCAAATCGGGCCAGATTCATTAAAGCAGAAAGAGCATTTCTAAATTCGTATCTGTCTAAATACTCGTGAATTTCTTTTGCGGTTTTCGATATTTCTGTCAATTCTGTCGCTTCATCGTTACCTACGGGCACAATTCCATCATAATATTTATGAATTAACACCGCCACTCTGTTGATGAAATTCCCGAATATCCCCACCAGCTCTGAATTGTTTTTGGTTTGAAAATCCTTCCAGGTGAAGTTATTATCTTTAGTTTCGGGAGCGGAAGAAAGCAGTGCATACCGCAAAACATCCTGTTGTCCGGGAAATTCTTCAATATATTCGTGCGCCCACACCGCCCAATTGCGCGAGGTGGAAATTTTATCGTTTTCCAGATTCAGAAATTCAAAAGCCGGAACGTTTTCTGGCATAATATAATCTCCGTGAGCCTTCATCATCGCAGGAAAAATAATGCAGTGAAATACAATATTATCTTTCCCGATAAAATGAATCAGATCGGTGTTTTCATTTTGCCAATAATCTTTCCAGTTTTTACCGTTTTTTTCTGCCCATTCCTGAGTGAAAGAAATGTAACCGATGGGCGCATCAAACCAAACGTACAGTACTTTTCCCTCAGCCTCCGGCAAAGGAACCGGTACGCCCCAGTTCAGGTCGCGCGTCATGGCACGAGGTTTCAGTCCGTCATTTAACCAGGATTTTACCTGTCCGTAAACATTGGGCTTCCAGTCGTTTTGGTGCCCATCAATAATCCATTCCTTGAGGAAATCTTCGTATTCATTTAAAGGAAGATACCAGTTTTTAGTTTCTCTCAGAACCGGTACATTTCCGCTCAACATAGACTTCGGATTGATTAATTCTGACGGCGAAAGGGTAGAGCCACATTTTTCGCACTGATCTCCGTAAGCACCGTCATTATCACAATTTGGACACGTTCCGGTGATGTAACGGTCTGCAAGAAATTCATTGGCTTTCTCGTCAAAATACTGTTCGGAAATTTCTTCAGTAAATTTACCTTTTTCATACAGCGTTTTGAAAAAATCCTGACTTACTTCGTAGTGTTTTTTTGAAGTTGTTCGGGAATATTCATCAAAAGAAATCCCCAGATCGTTAAATGATTTCTTAATAATTTCATGGTATTTGTCCACGATATCCTGAGGGGTGACACCTTCTTTTCTTGCCCGAATAGTAATCGGAATTCCGTGTTCATCCGAACCGCAAATAAAGGCAACATCTTTACCCAATCTTCGCTGGAACCGCGAATACACATCGGCAGGAATATAAACTCCGGCCAAATGACCAATATGTACAGGCCCGTTTGCATAAGGTAATGCGGCGGTAATCAATTTTCTGTCTGACATTGGATTCTAATATATAACATTCGCAAAGATACGCCTTCTGAATAAAAAATTGCAGTCTCTATTTTAATTTTATAATTCATTCATTTATAGTAGTTTATCCGATACAAACGATTACAAACGATTTTAAATAATTCCTTACCGGATAATGTTCAAATTCTGTTGAATCTTTGCCATAGAAATCTGAGAAACACAGAACGACTCAGAAAATGTTCAACTTAAATTTTTATTATTATGTCACTTAGAAACAAAGTTACCTTAATTGGTCACACAGGAAAAGATGTAGAAATTATCAACTTCGAAAAAGGAGGAATGAAAGCCAATGTTACCCTTGCTACGAACGATTTTTATACCAACGCAATGGGAGAAAAAGTTGAGGAAACGCAATGGCACAATTTGGTTGCTTTCGGAAAAACAGCCGAAATAATGCAGAAATATGTTCCGAAAGGTAAAGAGATCGCCGTGGAAGGAAAGATTACTTACCGTTCGTATGAGAAGGAGGGTAAAAAGGTATACCTGACCGAAATTCGCGTAGAAGAAATTGTGCTTTTGGGAAGTAAATAGACCCTAAAACTGAATCAAAATGAAAGTGAAAATCCTTAAGATAAGGCTTTCTGAAGAATTTCAGAATCATGATGAACAGCAGCTGAACCGGTTTCTTCGCCAACATGAAGTGATTAAAATTACCAGCAGCATGATTAACGGAAACGAAAGTTTCTGGTCTGTAATCATTTTTTACGATGCCGGATATCCAGCGGTAAATGAGAAGAAAACGAAATATTCGGCTGATCCGCAGATGCAACTGAACCCGAATGAAACAAAAATTTTGGACAGCCTCCGGCTCTGGCGAAATGAAAAAGCGAAACAACAGAATCTTCCTTCTTATTTTATTGCTTCCAATACTGAGCTTCTTTCAATAGCGAAATTTAAACCTGCAAAAAAAGAAGAACTTTCTGAGATTAAAGGTTTTGGCCGCCATAAAATAGAAAATTACGGAACGGAAATTATCCGACTGCTGGAAAGTATTTAAAAAAAACACATCACTATATTTTTGAAGCTTTGGCAAAGCATGTCTTTGTCAAAGTTTTTTTTATAAGTATTTTTGCATAGATGCCTGAATGCGCATTTTATTAAAGAATATGAAACCAAGTTTAGCAAAGGGAACCCGCGATTTTACCGCTGATGAAGTGGTGAAAAGAAAATATATTATCCAAATTCTGCAGAAGAATTTTGAACTTTTTGGCTTTCAGCCACTTGAAACTCCAAGTTTTGAAAATCTATCCACGCTCACCGGAAAATATGGTGAAGAGGGCGACCGTTTGATTTTCAAAATTCTAAATTCGGGAGATTATGCATCCAAAGCAAAAGATGTAGACTGGGTATCCCGTAATTCGCAAAAACTTACTGTGCAGATTTCAGATAAAGCTTTGCGCTATGATCTAACGGTACCTTTTGCGAGATTTGTAGCGATGAATCACGGGCAGCTTACATTTCCTTTTAAAAGGTATCAAATTCAACCTGTATGGAGAGCTGATCGCCCACAGAAAGGCCGCTTCAGAGAATTTTACCAATGCGATGCCGATGTTGTAGGAAGTGAAAGTTTGTGGCAGGAAGTAGAACTGATTCAGTTATATATCAAATCTTTTTCAGAGCTACAAGTTCCGGTGCATATTCACATTAACAACCGGAAAATCCTTTCGGGGCTTGCAGAATTCGCGGGTATTTCCGAACAGCTTATTGATTTTACCGTTGCACTCGACAAGTTGGATAAAATTGGTAGGGAAGGAGTCATAAATGAATTGACTGAAAAAGGAATTCCCGAGTCTGCTATTGAAAAAGTATCTTTTCTTTTTGATGCAAACCGATCTTCAGAAGAAACACTACAGTTGCTGAAGCAGCATTTTGAAGGAATTGATGTAGGAATTGACGGTGTAGAAGAACTGGAATTTTTAATTCATCAATGTAAAAACTTAGGAATAGCAGACAACATCGTCTTTGACATATCTCTCGCTCGGGGCTTAGATTATTATACCGGAGCAATTTTCGAGGTGAAGGCTGCAAACGTAGAAATGGGTTCTGTAGGCGGCGGCGGGAGGTATGATAACCTTACGGAAGTCTTCGGAGTGAAAAATATACCGGGAATTGGAATTTCTTTTGGGCTGGACCGTATTTATCTCGTAATGGAAGAATTAAATTTATTTCCGGAAAATACTGTTTCTAAAGTACAGTTTCTCTTCACCAATTATGGAGAAAAAGAAGCATCAGAAGCCCTGAAAGTAATGGCTCAGTTGCGGGATAAAAAGATTTCATGTGAGATTTATCCGGACAGCGCGAAGTTGAAAAAACAGTTCACCTATGCTGACAAAAAGGGAATTCCTTTTATTGTTTTTTATGGAGAAGACGAAATTAAAGAAAGAAAAATTACTGTAAAAAGCCTAGAAACCGGTGAACAGAATACGCTTACTTTAAATGAGTTTTACGATCAGTTTTAATATTATTGCGGTGTTTGCATAAAGCGAAACCACCCAAAAAAGGTGGTTTCTTACTACAAAAACTATTAAGTTGCTGATGCTGTTTAATTCTTTGTGAGGTGTTCTTCAGCTTTTTGCTGCCCTTCAGAAACTTTGCTCTGAACCTGTGAGGCTACATCACTCGCCTTTTCTTTAAGGTCATTACTCCACTTATTTAAATTACCTTTTGCTGTATTGATTGTATCTTTTACAGCTTGTTTTTCTTCAGGTGTGGCTTTTTTATATCTCCACCAAGCTAAGGCAGATAAACCTAGTAAAGCGAGCAAGCCATTTCTTTTGCTTCCCATAAAAATTGTGTTTTATTGTTAATAATCATTTCCCTTATTATAGTAAACACTGTGCCAAGTTGACAAATGAATTTTTATAATTTCAGGTAAAAATTATATAATATTCGGTTTTATTCAAATATTTGAAATTCAATTCCATCATAACTTGCAAATACCATGGTAGGATGACTTTCCTGATGATGCATATTTCCCAAATGGTCTATTGCGATTGCGCCTGCAAAACCATCAATTTCTTTCAATTCAATAAAAGTTTTTTGAAATGCATCATGAATACTAAGTCCGTCTGTTACTCTCGTAACAATTTTTGTTGCAGTCCCGTTGCTCACAATATCTTCGCCCACACCTGTACAACTGACGGCACAATAGGAATTAGCATAATTTCCGGCTACAGTGGCACTGTCGGAAATGCGTCCGGGAAGTTCAAACCCTTTTCCTCCGGTAGAAGTGGCAGCAGCCAGGCGGCCATTTTTATCTATAGCGACACAACCAACTGTGCCCTTGCCTTCGCTTTTTGCTTTCGCTTCATATTCTTCTCTACGCTGCGGAATTTCGGTAGAAAAATCTTCGAAACCATGCTGTTCTGCATACTGTTTAGCACCGATGTCACCTAACACACGGTCATCTTCTTTCATTAATGCTTTTGCGACAAGCACCGGATTTTTTACATTTTGAATATTAATTACACCACTGAATTTCTGAGTGGTGCTGTCCATCAGAGAAGCACTCATCCTTATTTTTCCGTCGCGCTGTATTTGTGAACCGATGCCCGCATTGAAAAGTGGATCGTCTTCCAGGAGCGATACTGCATATGCAGCAGTTTCTGATGCCGAATGATCTTTCAGAAATTCAAATGCTTGTTCAGCAATATTTTTTAAAGATTTTTGCTTGGCGAACTTTGTTTCGTCGCTCTGATTACTTTCTGAAAAAAAACCACCGTGTATTATAAGTTTCATATTATTTTATTTGAAAGTTAAACTACCGGAAGTGAATTGTATTGCGAATTATTAATGGTAAGTTCTTTTGTTTTCAGATCAAATTCATCATTCATACTCATCACATGAACAATTAAATTATCTATGGAAACAGGATCTCCGAGATTTACTTTAGTAAGATTGGTATCTTTAATGAACCTGCCGTCCACCAGAATCACTAGCCCGGAGCCCACCGCCGTCATCACTTCATTTTTGATAAACAGACCGGTATCTTCACCGAGACCGATTCCTAAAGTCCTGGGATTATTAACCACTGCCTGAAACAAACGCCCAATTCTTCCGCGCTGCACAAAGTGAGTATCTACAATTACGTTATCTATAAAACCCAATCCTTGTGTGGTTTTTATTTCCCCTTTCAAGAGTGCTTCGCCGCTGGAACCCTGATAAATCATGTTTTCAGAAGCTGCCGCAGCTCCTGCCGAAGTACCTGCGTATAGAAAATCAGTTTCCTGATATTTTAATAAAATCGCATCATGGAAGCGCGTTCCGCCTAAAATAGAAGTTAGGCGAAGCTGATCGCCGCCGGTAAATAGAACAACATCCGCTTGGTTGGCACGGGCAACTATTGGATCAGAATTGGCCTGTTCACGATTTTGAATGTCCAAAATATTTACGTTTTTAGCACCCAAAAATTCGAATGCTTTTTTATATTCCGGACCTACAATTTGAGGAATCTGGGATGCAGTAGTAATAATTTCAAAAACAGAATTTTCTTTATTCTTACTTTCGTCTATAATTTTCCTTAGAATTCCTCTCTCAAAAAAATTCAGGTTTTTTTCTATATTTTGATCATATTCGGTTTCCATAAAACTGCCCTTATTCACAGCACCACCGATGATCATTAATTTTCCTTTGGCTTTCATAACTTACAAATTTATAAAAATATTTACATCTGAATCTACATTTACCTTATTCATATTTCGTAATATTCTTTTCCCGATGCAGCACCTTTTTATATGATTTCAAAAATAATTTACAAGCGGTATTTATTTTCAGGGATTTCGTTTATCTTTGATTTTAATAAAATAAAAATAAACGCACTCAATTAATATGAAAATCGAAAAAATTCAGGCACTACGGGGGCCTAATATATGGAGTATCAGCAGAAAGAAACTGATTCAAATGAGGCTCAATCTGGAAGAATTGGAACAATTTCCTACCAACAAAATAGACGGTTTTCGGGAACGGATAGAAAAACTCATCCCTTCTCT
>JAEYOX010000114.1 GCA_023411265.1 Bacteroidota bacterium
ATTGGTTTGGCACCCGTGAACAATGTGGTGGATATTACCAATTTTATTCTTCATGGATTAGGGCAACCATTGCATGCTTTTGATGCGGATAAAATATCAGGAAATAAAGTTAAAATCGGACTCAGCAAAGCCGGAGAAAAATTTAAAACGCTCGACGGCACAGAACGTACCTTGAATGGTTCTGAACTGATGATAAAAGACGGAGATAATTCACCGCTCTGTATTGCAGGCGTTTTCGGTGGTGCACATTCCGGAGTTTCAGAAACTACAAAAAATATTTTTCTGGAAAGCGCTTATTTTAATCCTGTTTCAGTACGTAAAACAGCTAAACTTCACGGATTAAGTACCGATGCTTCATTCCGTTTTGAAAGAGGGGTTGATCCAAATATCACCAAAACAGCCATCACGCATGCCATTGAACTGATCACTAAAATCACCGGCGGAAAGCTGGCTGATCCATTGCTGGAACATTATCCTAATAAAATAGAAGATCATTACATTATTCTTCGTTTTTCAAAAATAGAACAGATTCTTGGAACAAAAATTCATATTGAAAATGTCAAAAGTATTCTGAAATCGCTAGAAATTACCGTATTAAATACGATTGCGAACGGACTTGAAATTTCGGTTCCGGCATATCGAGCAGATGTCACCCGCGAAATTGATGTCATTGAGGAAATCCTGAGAATTTATGGATATAATAAAATTGAATCTCAGCACAAAATGGCTTTTACTCCTGTGAAATTAACGCCTGAAGATCAGGATGAACTTGAAAATTCATGGGCGAGAACGCTTCAGGGAAATGGTTTTTTTGAAGTGATGAATAATTCACTGACCTCATTGGCGGATCCTACCAATGCTGTGAAACTTCTGAATCCGCTGAGCAGCGATCTTGCTTTTATGAGAACTTCAATGCTGGAAGGCCTCTTGGAAAATGCGGCATATAATATCAATCGGAAATCACCGGATTTGAAGTTTTTTGAACTGGGTAAAATTTATCATAAAAAGGAAAATTATCTGGAGAGAAAACAATTGGCATTGCTGATTACCGGTAGAGAAAAAGCGGAAAACTGGCTTCAGCCAAAATCTTCTACAGATTTCTATTATCTGAAAGGTTATGTAAAACTGCTTCTGGACAGATTGGGAATTGAAATTGAAGAAAATTCGCTTGAAGATTCCCGATTTTCAGATGCGCTTGAAATGTCTTCTGAAGGCAAAACTATTGTAAAAATGGGTAAAGTTTCTAAGAAACTGGCACAGCATTTCGATGTGGATCAGGATTGTTTCTATGCAGAAATCGAGCTGGAAACGGCACAGAAACTTCGTGCAAAAGGAAATTTTAAATTCAAAGAAATTCCGAAATTCAACAAACTCAGGAGAGATCTGGCGTTGTTGGTGGATAAGGAAATCAGTTATTCGGCTTTGCGAAGTGCAGCCCGAAAGAACCCGTCGCCATATCTGAAATCAGTTCAGCTTTTCGATGTGTATGAGGGCGAAAAACTTCCTGTAGGAAAGAAATCGTATGCCATGAGTTTTGAACTACTGAATGAAGAAAAGACCCTTGGGGAAAAAGAAATTTCTGAAGTAATGAATTCGCTTATTCACCAGTTCCAAAAGGAATTTGGTGCAGAACTCCGCGGATAAAGTTGCGATGATCGAAATATTGTCTTCAGTTCATCGTTTTTAAACAAAGTTTAAATTATTAAAAAAATGAAAAAATATATTTTTGCCGCTATGGCTTCTGCCGTTTTGTATTCCTGTGGAGCAGTAAGCACTCAAAATCAACCTGTTCTGGCTAATACACAATGGCAACTTTCGGATCAGGTAAAAGGAAATCAGCCAACTCTTGTTTTTGAAAATACAAGGGTGAGCGGTAACGGTGGTTGCAACAATTATTTCGGTGATCTTCAGGCAGATCCTGCAACGGGGAGTTTTTCTGTTAAAGGCATCGGAGCAACAAAAAAAATGTGTGAAAATATAGCAGGAGAAACCACTTATTTCAATATGCTTCCTAAAGCAAACCGTTATAGAATCTCAGGATCTACACTCGAATTGTATCAGAATGATCTCTTGCTGCTGAAATTCAGTAAAATAAAATAATGTCTAAAAGGTCTTTCCTTCTTTTAACCTAAACAAAAACGCTCCAATTCATTTTGGAGCGCCATTTTTTTATTTTTTTTGGTTGCTTAATACGATCCTTTTTCTACAAAATGGGCGGCAATTCTTTCAGTAAGAGCTACCACATTTGGAGTATTGGTATATTTTGTAAATCTTCTCAGCCCGGAAAGCATCATTCGTTGCTCATCTCCTTCGGCAAACGAAACAATTCCTTCTTTTGCTGCTGTAATAATGGCTTCGGTCGCTTTATAAAGGTTCAGTTGCGCCATCGCAGCTTCTACAGAATCTGCAGAAAAATGTTTTTCCGCTCTTAGAATTGCGGATTCAGCCATAAAGATCTGATTCAGAATTTCCGAAGCGTTCAGCAAAAGATGCTGCTGTTTTTCGATTTCGGTCATATATTTTTGAAGTGCAGCTCCGGAAACCATCAGAAACACTTTTTTCAGATTGGCAATCAGGGCTTTTTCTTCTGACATAAATTCAGAATAATCCGGAATTTCGAAAGAGGGGATTCCCATCAGTTCTTTTGAAATGGCCATCGCAGGAGTCAGAAGATCCAATTGTCCTTTCATCGCACGTTTGATGAGCATTCCGACTGCTAAAAGACGGTTGATTTCATTGGTTCCTTCATAAATACGTCCGATTCGGGCATCTCTCCAGGCAGCTTCCATTGGCGTATCTTCGCTGAATCCCATCCCACCATAAATCTGAATTCCTTCATCGGCAGTATGCTGTGTTAAATCTGACACAAAAACCTTCAAAATAGACGCTTCCACGGCATATTCCTCAACGCCTTTCAGCTCTGCCTGCTGATGATTCATACCAGCGGCAACCAGTTCTGAGATTTTATCTTCTACATCTTTAGCTACACGATAAGAGCCGGCTTCAGAAACGAAAACTCCGGTCGCCATTTCTGCGATTTTTTTGCGAATAGCGCCAAAAGTAGATATGGAAACACCGAACTGTTTTCTTTCATTGGCATACTGTACAGAATGGCTGAAGATTCTACGCTGTCCATCCAGATTTGCCGCAGCAAGCTTGATTCGTCCAACGTTCAATGCGTTCAAAGCGATTTTGAAACCGTTGTTTCTTTCTCCCAGAAGATTCTCTACAGGTACTTTCATGTCATTGAAGAAAACCTGTCGGGTAGAAGAGGAGCGGATTCCCAGCTTGTGTTCTTCTTCGCCGAAAGAAAGCCCTTCAGTTCCTGTTTTTTCTACAATAAAAGCTGTGATGTTTTTATCGTCATCTATTTTGGCAAAAACGATGAAAATCTCTGCAAAACCTGCATTGGAAATCCACATTTTCTGTCCGTTGATGATGTAATGTTGTCCGTCTTCGGAAAGTTTTGCTCGGGTTTTGCCTGAATTGGCATCTGAACCGGCATCAGGTTCTGTGAGGCAATACGCACCAAATTTTGCTCCGGTAGCCAGATCCGGAAGATATTTTTTCTTTTGATCTTCTGTACCGTACAGCAAAATCGGTAGAGTTCCAATTCCGGTGTGTGCGCCATAGGCTGTAGCCAGTGATCCGTTGGCGCCGGATACAATGTCGCAGGCCAGCATGGTGGAAACGAAGCCCATTCCCAAACCGCCGTATTCTTCAGGAACGGCAACACCAAGGAGTCCGAGTTCGCCAAGCTGACGCATTTTTTCCTCCGTTAGTTGGTAATCTTTTTTTTCAAATCTTTCGTGATGAGGGATTACTTCTCTATTGATAAATTCTCTGGCCGAATCACGAAGCATTTTCTGTTCTTCGGAGAAATCTTCAATCGTAAAGATGTCTTTTGCCGGAGTTTCTGTGATTAAGAAATCACCTCCAATTAATGTACTCATATATTTATTCGTTTATGTAAAGTGTTATCTTAATTTGTTAAAGCAATTCAAAAATACTCGCGGCTCCCTGTCCGGTTCCAACGCACATCGTCACCATTCCATATTTGTTGCCACGTTTTTTCATTTCATCCAGTAGCTGAACGGTCAGTTTCGTTCCGGTGCAGCCTAATGGATGGCCAAGTGCAATCGCTCCACCGTTGACGTTGAGAATTTCTTTATTCAAATCCAGTTCCTTCTGAATAGCTACCGATTGTGAGGCGAAAGCTTCGTTCATCTCGATAAGTTCGATATCTTTCAGTTGCAATCCAGCCTGTTTCAGTGCTTTCGGGATGGCATAAACCGGGCCCATTCCCATGATGCGGGGTTCAAGTCCGGCTGCAGCATAAGAAACAAGTCGGGCTTCAGGTTCCAAACCTAATTCCTTCACCATTTCTTCGCTCATCACAATAACGAAAGCAGCACCATCGGACATTTGGGAAGAATTTCCTGCTGTAACCGAACCTCCATTGGCGAAAACCGGGCGTAGTTTGGAAAGACCTTCTAAACTTGTATCTTTTCTCGGTCCTTCATCCACAGAAAAGTCAAACTTTTTGGTCTGCATTTTCTGGTTTTCGTCCAGGTAATTATATTGTACGGGAATCGGTACAATTTGACTTTTGAATCTTCCTTCTTCATTGGCTTTCAAAGCTTTCATGTGAGATTCAAACGCGAACTGATCTTGTTCTTCACGCGAAATTTTATATTGATTGGCCACGGCTTCAGCAGTGTAACCCATTCCCCAGTAATAGTCGGGATTGGATTTGGCAACATCCGTTTCCGGTACTGGTTTGTAACCACCCATTGGGATATAACTCATGGATTCCGTGCCACCGGCAATGATACAATCAGCCATGCCAGCGTGAATTTTGGCAGATGCAATGGCGATTGCTTCAGAACCGGAAGCGCAATATCGGTTCACCGTAACTCCGGGAACTTTATCCGTGTGCAGCCCCATTAAAGAAATTAGTCGAGCAACATTCAGTCCCTGTTCTGCTTCGGGCATCGCATTTCCAACGATTAAATCGTCAACTCTGTCTTTATCGAGTTGGGGAACTTCCGCTATTAGTTTTTCTATAACTGCAGCTGCCATTACATCGGGACGGGTAAAGCGCAGGGAACCTTTCGGTGCTTTTCCCACCGCAGTTCTGAATCCTTTTATAATATATGCTTGTTTCATTTTTGTTTGTTTTTAAATTATTCTTTGGTGGATGATCCACGTAGAAGGCGGCTTTTCATTTAATTATCAGTCGCTCCTGCGGAAATCTCTAATTTCTAAGCGGTTTTCCTTTCTGCAACATATGCTGTATTCTTTCCAGAGTTTTTCTTTCACCGCAAAGCTGCAGGAACGTTTCTCTTTCAAGATTTAGCAGGTACTGCTCTGAAACCAAAGTTGGTTCAGAAAGGTTACCACCGACCATTACATATCCGAGTTTGTCTGCGATTTTCTTATCATGTTCAGAGATGTAATTTCCAGCAAGCATCTGGTCTGTTCCTACATAGAACATACCGAGCGCATCTTTACCTAGAACAGTTACTTTTTGCTCAATCGGTTGGGTATAGCCGTTTTCTGCCAAACTCATAGCGAGCATTTTTGCTGTTTTCAACTGACGGTTTTTATCCACCACCACGATGTCTTTATGCTGCTCTAAAATTCCCATATCATAAGCTTCATAGGCCGAAGTAGCAACTTTACCCATCGCGATATTCATGAAAGAATCACGAAGACGGTTGGTTTTAACATCATCTTTATTGAACTCACGGGAAGTTCTCAACGTTAATTCTTTGGTACCACCACCGCCAGGAATTACCCCAACACCAGTTTCCACTAATCCGATGTAAGTTTCTGCAGCAGCAACTACGCGGTCTGCATGCATCGTCATCTCGCAACCACCACCTAAGGTCATTCCGAAAGGAGCAACTACAACCGGAATTGAAGAGTAACGAACTCTCATCATTGATTTCTGGAAGTAAGCAATCGCCATATTCAGATCATCCCAATCCTGCTCAATCGCCATCATAAGAATCATCGCAAGGTTAGCCCCTACAGAGAAGTTTGCACCTTGATTACCAATAACCAATCCGTCATATTCTTTTTCAGCTAAATCAATAGCGCGGTTAAGTCCGTCAAGAACTTCACCTCCAAGAGAATTCATTTTCGAACGGATTTCGAAGTTGATGATGCCGTCACCTAAATCCTGAATCGCCGAGCCGGAATTGCTCCAAAGTGTTTTGTCTTTTCTGATATTGTCCAGAATAATAAAGGCATCCTGACCTGGAATATCAACATAAGTAGATTGAGTTTGATCGAAGAAGATTTTATGACCTTTTTCGTTCACTTTGTAGAATGATTCTACATCTTTTACCCAGTCAGAGACTTCATAACCTGCTTCTGTAGCCAACTCAATTCCTTTCTGAACACCAATTGCGTCCCAAATTTCGAAAGGACCATTTTCCCATCCGAAGCCGGCACGCATTGCGTCATCAATTTTGTAAACTTCATCAGAAATTTCAGGAACTTTATGCGAAACATACGCGAAAAGGGCTCCGAAAGACTTTCTGTAAAGTTCTCCAGCTTTATCTTTTCCGCCAATTAATACCTTGAAACGATCAATCGGTTTATCGATATTTTTAGTCATTTCAAGTGTCGCAAAGTTAGATTTACCTTGAAGTTCATACTCCATGGTATCCAGGTTAAGTCCGTGAATTTCAGATTTTCCTTCTGCGTTTTTCACTTTCTTGTAGAAACCTTGCTGTGTTTTAGATCCTAACCATTTGTTATCAACCATGGTTTGGATGTAATCCGGAAGTTCGAAAACATCATTGAAATTATTCGGCTCCGTTCCGCTTCCGTGTACCCCTTTTGCCACCATCACCAAAGTATCCAAACCTACCACATCCGCAGTACGGAAAGTTGCAGATTTTGGTCTACCAATTACTGGGCCGGTTAATTTGTCAATGTCAGTAACATTTAAACCTAAACCTTTTACCTCGTGTAGAAGATTCATCATAGAGAAAACTCCGATTCGGTTTGCAATAAATGCCGGAGTGTCTTTCGCTAAAACAGTCGTTTTGCCTAACATTTTAGCGCCGTACTCCATGTAGAATTCAGCAATTGCCGGGTCAGTTTCCGTTGTAGGAATAACTTCTAATAAAGGCAGATATCTTACCGGATTGAAGAAGTGCGTTCCCGCGAAATGTTTTTTGAAATCTTCGCTTCTGCCTTCTACGAGCATGTTAATTGGAATACCTGAAGTGTTAGAAGAAACTAAAGTGCCAGGTTTTCTGTACTGCTCAATTTTTTCGTAAACCGATTTTTTGATGTCCAGTCTTTCAACCACCACTTCAATAATCCAGTCGGTTTTTTTGATTTTCTGTAAATCGTCATCAAAGTTTCCTACACTGATGCGGTCTGCGAATTTCGGAGAATAGAGCAGGGCAGGACTTGCTTTCTGCAGTTTCGCGAAGTTTTCAGCAGCAATTCTGTTTCTTACCACTTTGTCTTCTTTCGTCAAACCTTTTTTCTGTTCAGCTTCAGTAAGTTCAAAAGGAACGATGTCGAGCAGCAAAACCTCTACGCCAATATTAGCAAAGTGTGCTGCGATACCAGAACCCATGATACCAGAACCGAGAACCGTTACATGTTTGATTCGTCTTTTCATATTACTTATTTTTTTTGTTGAGTTCATTGGCAGTTTTCAGGATAATATCCATCACTTCTTTGAAAATTTCGAGCTTATCTGAAGATATTTTATCCGTCACGGATTTATTAAAATTCACCACTACATCTTTGGAAATATTCCTGTGTTTCAGGCCTTTTTCAGTCAGTTTAATGATGACTTCGCGCTTGTCGGAAGTTGTTTTTTCTTTATAGATATAGCCATTGTCCTCCAGGATTTTGATAATTCTGGTGAGTGACGTAGGTTCAATCGCCATTTTTGGACCGAGATTAGTACTTCTCGTGCCTTCTTTCGGGTCAATTTTTAGTAGGGTTAAAGCCTGTACCGCCGTGCTGTCATATTGTGAAGCCATTTCAGAATACATCTTTGAAACCGCTATCCACGTGGATTTTAAGAGTAAATCAATGTTATCCATCTTTTCTTTGCTATTCTTTTCCATTTTTTAGATTAGTTTGCATAATCATCAAAGGTAGAAAATATTATGCTTGCATAGTACTTTTTTTTAGTTAATATTTGTTAAATATTGAATTCAACTCATTTAATACTATGAAAAGTATATAGTGGGTTTAATGAAAACAGCTGAAAAAGAGGAGAGTACGATTATTTTTCCTGAAGAAAATGAATAATCTCTTCAAAGGAACCGCACTGATGCACGAATTCTGGGGTGGAAATTTCCCAAAAAGCGTTTTTGTAAGAGAATCGGAATGAGGAAAAATCTTTTTTAAAATTTTTCTGAAGGGCTGAATAAAGAAATTCTTTTTGCAAAGGGGGAGCTGAAATGACCGGAGGAATAAAATGCTGATCAATATTGAACAACATAGGTGCCGACAAATCCTGATGAGAAATCAATACATCTTCAGCAACGCCGGAGTGAAGGGTTCGATCTTTAATAAACCATATTTTGTCTGCAAACTCCTTTGCCAAACGCCAGTCGTGAGAAGAAAACAGCACAAGTTTGTTATGTTTTTCTGCAAATTCTCTCAGCAATTTCAGGATGATAATCTTATTTTCTTCGTCCAGATGCGTTGTTGGTTCATCCAGAATCATCATCGGTGCATTCTGTGCAAAAGCTCTTCCTATGAAGGCTTTCTGCAAATTCCCATCGGATAATTTCTGTAAATTCCAATTCCTGTAAAGCTCCAGATTCAGATTTTGAATAATGTGCTGAACTTCTTCTTTATCTTTTTTACTGAGCTCAAAATAATAAGGATAATAGACATATTTCCCTAAAGCAATAAGATCTTCCGTGCTATAATGTGCCGGAATTTGAGGTTTGGAAAACACCATCGCAATATATTTCGAGATCTCTTTTGCAGAAAGCGATTTTATATTTTTTTGATTGATGCAGATATTCCCGGAAAGCGCAGGAATCTGATTCAGCACTGTTCGGAACAATGTGGTTTTTCCAACGCCGTTATTCCCGATAAGCAAGCAGACTTCACCCAGGGACAATGCAGTGTTCACGTCTTTTATTAAAGGCGACTGATGGCCAATTGATATATTGTCTAACTCCAGAAACATCAGCGGCGGGATTTTATCAACATGAAAAGGATTACGGGAATTCCGAAAAGGGAAGTAATTACGTTCAGTGGAAGTTGTGCAATTTCCGAAATAACTGAAAATAATTCCATAATGAAAATTCCCAAAAGCATATTCAGAATCCACTGATGCCACAGTTGGGCCGGATTCCAGATCATGCGGCAAAAATGAGGAACTACAATTCCGATAAATAAAACAGGGCCTAAAAATGCAGTTACCGACGCAGAAAGCAGGGAAGAAGAGATGATAATCAAATATTTGAGCTGCGTTAGATTAACCCCGAAACTTTGGGCGTATTGGCTTCCTAAAGTATTACCGATGAGAGGTTTGATGGTTCTGAAACTTACCATAAATCCGATGAGCACCATCACAGACAGAATGATTAACTGATAACCGCTCACCTGCTGATTGGCCCCGTAACTCCAGAGAATATAATTTTTTAAACTTTGATTGTCTGCGTATAGCTGCAAAAGTGAAACAATGGCACCGGCAAGCGCAGAAATCAGAAACCCAAAAATAATGAGAAACGATTTATCCTGAAAAGCATTGGAAAAAGAAATCAGTACGAGCATCATCAGTACACTGCCCGTTATCGCAGCTATGCTGATGAAACCATTTTGTAGAAATTCAGGAATCGCAAAATCATGAGAAAAGAAAATGAAAAAAGCCACACTCAAACTCGCCACAGAAGTAATCCCCAGTACCGATGGACCCGCCAATGGATTCTGAAAATATTCCTGTAGCAAAAATCCGGAAGTCGGAATGGAAATTCCGGCCAAAGCCATCGCCAGAATCCTGTTCATTCGGATCTGAGCAATCTGAGAATGGCTACCCTCCGAAAAAAAATCTGCAAAAGAGAGACTGATGAAACCGATATTCAGGTTCACCATAATGGCGATAACAGCCAAAATGAAAATGGCTGCACAAAGAGATTTAAACCCCGGTTTCAAGTTGTTAACAATGATCCGTTTTTCTTTTTTGAAATGTTATTGGCCGCTTTGGCTGAAACTGCTGATCTTTTCATCAAGCTGTTCCTTCGTCATCATACTCATATATTCATCTGTGATATTTCTCTTTCTCATAAAAGTAAACGGAATCCCGCTGCCATCCCAACTTTCAAAATTTCTGGTAAAAAAATCTTCGTTCAGAAGCGTGCCGTCAAGAAGAATAATATGTTCTGATAAATCTTTTTCTTCAGCAAAATCCTTCACCTTCGTATCCCAGTCGCTTTTTTGATCAAGACTGATGAAAGTAAATTTTACCGGCTGGCCTTTCAGTTCCTCCATTTTTTCTTTAAAATGTGGTATTTCACGCATACACGGGCCGCACCAGGTTGCGAAAAAATTGGTGACATAAAGCGTGTCATTCTCTTTCGCAGAAAGAAACTCTGTTACCTGGTCAGGAGAGTATTCAGTAGCTTTAAAAGGGGATACAAAACTAGTATCATCTGTCAGAGTACTATCAGTATCAGAAAATTCACTTTCGGTAACAGTTTCTTTTTTTGTGCACGAGCCCAATAGGACGATAGCAAACAGAGAGAGAAGGAGTTTCTTCATAAATTTTTATTATTTTTGAATGAAATATGGAAAATCAATCACACCATGCTAGGCAGTACACATTTCACAGCCTAAAATTAACAAAAAAGCAGCAGATCACCAAAAATACATTTACGTTGGCCTTTGAAGTTCCGGCGCATCTCCGGGATAATTTCCGGTTTGAAGCAGGACAATACGTAGGTTTGCAATATAGTCATAGAGGTGATGAGTACATTAACGATTTTTCAATGACCAATGCTCCTCATGAAGATGGCATCGAATTAGGAATTAAAATCAATTCCGAGGAAAGTTCTGTACGTGACTTGCTTAATAATTATTCAGAAGGCGATTTTATTCAGGTTTCGGAACCAAAAGGAAGGTTTACCATTGTTTCAAAACCTCACGAGTTCAGAACCATTGTGGGATTTGCCGCCGGAATTGGCATTACCCCTTTACTCAGTCATTTCAAACACATTTTGCATACGGAACCCCGCACCAGGCTTTTTCTTTTCTACGGAAACAAAAACCGGGAAAGTGTGGCGTTCAAAGATGATCTGGATGCCCTGCAAATGCAGCACAGGGAAAGGTTGCAAATTCATTATTTTTATTCCCGGGAAAAAATGGGCAACCCGTTTTCAGAAGGAAGGCTGGATGAGAAAAAACTTCATCTCATTATCAATCAGATTCTGCATTTGGATGACACCGACGAAGAAAGTACATTATGGGATGCGGTGGATGAAGTATTGATTTGCGGTAAAGGACCGATGATCAAGTCCATAGCCAACGCCTGTCATCAACACGGAATTCCGAAGAAGAATATTCATTTTGAACTTTTTGAGGAATACAATGAGGATATTTATCCTGTAGAAGTGGAATTTCCTTTGGTAGAAAACATCAGGCTTTCCTTTCGGTATAATGGAAAAGAATACGAAACCGTGCTGGAAAACAATAAAAATAAATTATTGCAAAGCCTTTCCATACTGAAATTTCCGGTGCCCTTTTCCTGTAAATCCGGAATTTGCGGAAGCTGTGAATGTCACCTTCAGGAAGGGAAAGTGGAGCTTCTGGAAAATGAGTATCTTACCGAAAAGGAAGAACAAAAAGGAAATATTCTGGCTTGTATGTCTTATGCCTTAACGGATACTATACGATTAGATTTTGACAACGTTTGAGACCACTCATCAACATAATAAAATCTTGTTTCGTGATCGCAGAAATCTGTGTTCTGCTGATTATCTTGGCCAATATTTGGGTCTCGTCAGAAACGAATGGCCGCACGTTTAACAGGATCTCCAAAATTCCGCCACGGGAAACTGCGTTGGTTTTGGGCACCTCTCCCCGAATGGTTTCAGGAGCTGCAAACCCTTATTTTCTGAAAAGAATGGAAGCTGCGGCGTTGCTTTTTCATCACGGCAAAATAAAAAAAATTATTGTGAGCGGAGAAAAAAGTCCAGGTTACGATGAACCGGCCGCTATGAAAAGATTTTTAGTGTATCAGGAAGGGGTACCTGAAAATATTATTATTGAAGATCCGGAAGGTTTCAATACTCACAAAAGCATTCTTCGCTGCAAAGAAGTGTATCAGGAAAATAATATCATCATTGTTTCTCAGGGTTTTCATAATCTGAGAGCACTGTTTTTTGCACGGAATAACGGTATGGATGCGTTGGGATTCGATGCCCAGGATGTCCTGAAACCGGAGAGTTTTTACCGAAACCAAACCCGTGAAATTTTCGCAAGAGTTTTGGCCGTAGTGTATTTCATTTTCGGAATTTCTCCCGATTAGAAAGGATATCCGAACGCGATATTGAGCGTGGGTTGAAGCGGTTTTATCTTGCTGATTCTCCAACGTTCTCCTTCCGGCATATTGGGATCATAAATCTTGTACGCAAAGTCTGCGCGAAGCGTGATATAGGCAATGTTCAGTCTGAGTCCGAAGCCGCTTCCGATTCCAATTTGTCTCAAGAATTTATTGAACTTGAATTCATCCCCAAATCCCGTATCTTTCAAACTCCAGATGTTTCCCATATCCGTAAAAACAGCGGTTTCATAAAGGTTATTGATGGGAATGCGGTATTCTACACTAGTGGTGAGTTTCACATTATCCATGGCAAACATTCGGATTCTTTCATCCAGCTGAGAATCTGCCGGGCCCAATCCGCCGTAAGGTCTCCACGCACGAATATCATTGGAGCCACCGTTGAAATAAGATCGTACAAAAGGCATCTGATTCGAGTTTCCGTAAGGAATTCCAAGACCGATAAATTGCCTCAACGCCAGAGTCTGATTGCCAAAAGTAAAGTACTTTCTGACATCAAAATCGAATTTTACAAACTGGGAAAACGGAACTTTAAAAATGGTTTTTTGTTCGCCCGTTGTGATTCCCCGTTGTGAAACATCTTTAACGAAAAGATCAAGAACATTTCCCGCTACTTCCACTTTCCCGTTAAAATAAAAAGGATTCAAATATTCTTTTTTACCGATTTCGTTATAAATAAAATTGTAAATAAAAGAGGAAATAAGGACATCCTGAGTCTGGCGGTCTTTGTTGATCAGCGATTGCCGGAAACTGTTGTAATTGTTCAGTTCCGCGCCGGAAAGACTGCTGACGTAGGATTCATCATTTATAATCACCGAAGAAAGATCGTCCGAGGAAATCTGCCCGCTCAGAAACTGCTGATACAACATCGGCGAATAATTATTGAATGCCTGATCTCTGAAAATCTGGTCTCTGGTAAAATATTCATAATACAAATCCTTGTTTTGCGTTAAACTCAGCTGGGTATTAAACAAGGTAAGCCGGTGCGAAACAATATCATTTACATTGGCAAAATAGGATAGGCCTGTATTGAAATTAATTCTTTCTAATCCGATGTTTTTCTGAAAACCTACACCCAGATTGATGGATGAAGTAGGGGAGTATCGCTTGGGAATGAGTTTATAATAATTGAAAGGCAGGAGTAGTTTTGGGAAGCTGAGTGCTGCATTGGCAGAAAATTCATGCGCCCACGTCCGGCTTCCCGGATCTTTGGTATCCTGCACCAAGCCGGTGATCCAAGAAACCGAAGTGTTCAGGTTTTGGGCACCTCCAAAAAGGTTTCGGGTAGTGAAATCTACCGAAGGCGAAACGGCAATACTCATCAATTGGGAATAATTGACATCACCGGCAATTTTCAAATCATATTTAGGAAGGGGAGAGAGGTAGTAACTAACATCAATGATGCTGTCGCTCTGCTTTCGAAGTCCTTCTCTGTAAGAAATAATGCTGAAATTGTTCATCGCCTGAAAATTCCTTCGGGTAAGATCCAGTTTTTTCTGATCATAAATTTCGCCTGTTCTTAAAATTACCGGCCTCCAAAGTGTTCTTGTTTTGTATCGTTCATCCTGTTTGAAGAAAGTAATTCCAAGTAAAGAATCTTTCCTGGCAGAGAGTGTATCTGCAATTTTATCGACAACAAAAACCCGCACATTGCCCATGGTGGCTATTTTGTAAGGCGAATCTATAGAATCCTTATGAATTTCCATCGTTACCGGAACCTGTTTCCTGCTGTTCAGCGTATCGGCGGTGAAGTAAATTTCCTGTCCACTGTTATTAAACTCATAATATCCTTTTTCTCTCATTAATGTATTGATTCTCTGCACTTCCTGTTCCAGAACGGTTTGATCCAGAATCTCGTTGGAGCGTATCAGGCTTTTATTCAAATCAAGTTCGTAGATGTTTTTAATGTTGGGATCCGGAATATTATAATATGATTCACTGATAATGGTGGGATCTTTTGGCGTGATCAGATAGTTGACTTCGGCTTTTTTCGCGGCGGAATCCAGATCGTGGCTGTATTTGGTTTCGGCATCCCAGTAACCGCGGTATACCAGCCTTTTCCTGATAGAATTGGCACTGGTTTCACTTTTAGCCTGATCCAGAATCACAGGTGCCTGTCCCACCGTATGAAAAAAACGGTTCCAGAAAAGATTTTTCCCAAGATATTCTGGATGACCATACTTAATAAATAAAGAATCCCGCAGTTTCTGGTTTCTCATTTCACTCGGGTAAGTCATATATTCGTTCAAGATGGTATCGTATTTCGGATCCGCCATATTGTACATCCAAAGTCCTAAGGGAAACAGAAACAATTGTTTTGAGTTCGGTTTCTGGGCTACATAATCCTGAAGTTCACTCTCATGTATTTTTTCGCCATCAAATTTGAAATTATTTTTTACCAGCAGATATTCTCCATCAGGCACTTTTTTGGTGGTACTGCAGGCATAGAGCAGGAAAATCGCTGTTGCGAGAGAGAGAAATATATGATATTTTTGAAAATATTTTTCTGAATGCTTACGGCTCATACATTAAAGATATTACAGTCTCTGGATAAAAAAAAGTTCCGCCAAAAATACAACTTGTTTCTCGTGGAAGGAAACAAAAATATACGCGAACTGGCTTCTTCAGAGTATAAAATTAAAGAAATATTTTCTATTAATGCCACGGCACTTGATTTTCCCGATGTGAGTGTTCTGGAAATCAGCAGCCGGGAACTTAAAAAAATCAGTTTCCTTCAGCATCCGAAAGATTCAGTAGCGGTTTGCGAAATGAAAGAAAATATTTTTCTGGAAAACTGCGCTGTGCAGCTTATTCTGGACGGAATTCAGGATCCGGGAAATATGGGAACCATCATCCGCCTTGCCGATTGGTTTGGAATTGAACAGATCATCTGCTCGGAAGACACGGTGGATTTCTATAATCCCAAAGTCATTCAGGCCAGCATGGGTTCTTTTACCAGAGTCAATATGGTTTATCAGAATCTCGAAGAAATTCTTGAAAACACCACGAATGCGAATCTGGGAACAGTTATGTCCGGTGAAAACATCTATACGTTTCCTTTTCCTGAAAAGCTTAATTTGATTTTAGGCAACGAAGGCAACGGAATCCGGCCCGAAACTGAGCGACTTCTGCATCACAAAATCACCATTCCCCGCTTTGGAAAGTATCAATCTACAGAAAGCCTGAATGTTTCCATGGCGGCAGGAATTATTCTGGGACAGATTTATTCAAAGAAATCATCCTAAAAGTCTCTTGATCCACTTCAGTTTGTTTTCTGAGTAGGGCGGATATTTCAAATTCGGTTCGCCCCACCATTGCCGGTGGAGCACTGCTTTCTGATGGGAAAATGTTTCAAAACTGAACTTACCGTGATAGCGTCCCATTCCTGAATTTCCCACCCCTCCGAACGGAAGATGAGGATTGCTCAGATGCATGATTACATCATTGATGCAGCCGCCTCCAAAAGAAATATGAGTAGTGAATAATTTCTTTTCGTCATCATTACCGCTGAAAAGATATGCAGCGAGCGGCTTCTCCCTGTTCTGAATTTCAGTTAGGGTTTCCCGAAAATTTGCATAGGTGAGAACAGGCAGAATGGGACCGAAAATCTCTTCTTCCATAATTTTGTCATCCCACGAAATGTTGTGGAGAATGGTAGGTTCAATAAAAAGTCGGAAACGATCATGATTTCCGCCGGTATGTATTTTTTCAGGATCGATGAGCTGAACCAGCCTGTCAAAGTTTTTTTCATTAATAATTCTTGTATAATGCTCGCTGTCAGGTTGGTAATCGAACTGCTGAATATAGCTTCGGAGATAGTCCAGGAATCGATCTTTTATTTTTTCATTCACCAAAACATAATCCGGAGCTACGCAGGTCTGGCCGCCGTTCAGGAATTTTCCCCAAACAATTCTTTTCGCGGTGACTTCGAGATCGGCGCTTTCGGTAACGATGGCAGGCGATTTTCCTCCCAGTTCCAGAACAACGGGTGTCAGGTTTTTTGCTGCCGCTTCATACACGATTTTACCGACCCGCGTACTTCCGGTAAAGAAAATCTTATCGAACTTCCGTTGGAGAATTTCAGTAGTTTCCTCCACACCACCCCGGGCAACATACAGAAATTCAGGATTGAAATTTTCATTGATGATGTTGGCCATGGCCACCATCGTGTTTTCTGCCACTTCGCTGGGTTTGATGATGCAGGTATTTCCCGCAGCGATGGCCGCCACCATTGGTGAAAGCGAAAGTTGATAAGGATAATTCCACGCTCCGATCACCAGTACATTTCCCAAAGGTTCAAAATAAATCCTGCTGCGCCCGGGAATATTCGCCAGGTTGGTCGCTACTTTGCGGGGTTTTGAGAGCCATTTCAGATTCTTTATGAAGTACTCGATATCTTTTAAAACAAAGGAAATCTCAGTCGTAAAAGTGTCAAAACGGGACTTTCCGAAATCCTGCTGAATGGCTTCATACAGCATTTCCTCATGCTCTTGCAGCACAGATTTCAATTTTTTAAGCTGCTGAATCCTGTACTCCACATTTTTCGTTGTATGAGAAGCAAAGAAAGTTTTCTGCTGATGCAGGATATGCTGAATATTCATGACTTTTAAGTTTAGTAAGAGAGTGTATTTTCAGAACCAATGTAACTGAAAATTGACTTGGGTTCAGGTTAAACATTTCAAAAGTAGCGTTAAAAATGTTTTTAATACAAAATGGAAATGGTATTATTTAAAAAAAATGGATTATTATTCTATGCAAACCTCATGAAACAGCGATACACATTACTTTTGTTGATTCTCATATTGGCAATGAAATACAAATTATGTTGTAGCTTATATTGATTAATTTAATTTTTTTAATAAAAATTGTATAGTAATGGTTTTTTTAATTTTGTTAAGAGTAACCCAAAAATTTCTATAAGATGAAACAAACATTCTTACTTAATTTATGATGCTTCGGGCAGAATGGTTTTCACAAGCAAACTATCGAAAAACAGGATCCAGCAGTTCAGTTTGCAAGATCGCGTATCAAAAGGCAACTATTTAATAGAGGTAAACGGTGAGAGCGGGCGCAAAATAAAAGTTTTTAAAATGATGGTTCAGGAGTAAAACCAATGAATCATTTTTTAACCAATATATTTAAACAAATGAAGCCGACTCTATATTGAGACGGCTTCTCTTCATTTATATAGTGCAATCTAAATAGAAGATTATTCTGGTTTTCCGTTTTCCTCTTCTGTAATTTTATTGTTTTTAGAATACCACATGATCACGAAACCTGCAATCATAAAGGGGATAGAAAGAACCTGTCCGGTATTTAGTCCAGCAAAAGTGATGAACTCATCGCCCTGTGGTTCTTTTAAAAATTCTACGAAGAAACGCACCGCCCACAAAATGATAAAAAACAATCCGAAAAGCCAACCTTGCTGATATTTTTTTCGTGTCGTTCTATAAAGGTACCACAAGACCAAAAACAACAGGAAATAGCCACCGGCTTCAAAAAGCTGGGTAGGGTAGCGGGGAACAATAGGTCCATACTCCGGGCTTTGCTGAGGGAATAGAATTGCAAAAGGAGAGTTTTCAGGAGCAGGTTTTCCGATGATTTCTGAATTGAAAAAATTTCCGATTCTGACAAAAGCACCGCCCAAAGCGACTACGATTCCTATCCGGTCGAACACCCAGAATGGATTTTTTTTGATAATTTTATAAGAATAATAGAGCGTGGTAAAAATCAGCGCAATGGTAGCTCCATGACTTGCTAAACCGGAAAATCCTGTAAATCTGAATTCCGGCTGCGTTTGAATTGGCAGAAAAACAGACCAGAAATCCTTTTTGAAAAGCTCGGGTTCATAAAAAATAACGTGTCCGAGTCGAGCGCCCAAAATAGTTCCCACCAGAGTCCATATAAAAAGAGGTTCCAGATACTTAATGTGTACATTGTCAATTTTGAACATTTTGGACATCAGCATATATCCCAGACCGAAAGCGAGAACAAACATTAGGCTGTAGTAGTGAAGCGTAAACGGCCCGAGTTCTATCCCTGTGGAAGGGTCCCAGATAAGAGCAGAAAATGTAAAAAGCGTATTCATATCAAAGATCAATATTTATTAAAATGTTTAGGAATTAATGTCTGCATTTTGGGGGAACAGGATCATAGCCCTCGCCACCCCAGGGATGACAGCGGGCAATACGTTTAATGCCCAACCAGAGTCCCTTCAGTGGACCGTGTACTTTCAGAGCTTCCGCCATATAATGGGAACACGTAGGTTCATAACGGCAGTTTTTGGGCAGCAAAGGAGAGATAAACCACTGGTAAAACCGTATAAGAACGACCAATGGAAACGTCAACACAGTATTGATTTTTCTCTTCAAAGCAATGCAAAAGTAACTCAAAATTTTGAAAATATGCCGTAAATTTGTTAAATAAAGCCACGATGCTTGTCGCTTCGTCTCGGAAATTAAAATTATTGTGAAAAAACAACATATCCCTTTAGCCGAACAGTTGAGGCCTAAAACTCTGGATCAAGTTCTCGGCCAGGAACATCTTACGGGTCACAATAGTCCTGTAAGAAAAATGCTGGAAAATGATACTCTGAATTCTATTATTTTTTGGGGACCACCTGGAACTGGAAAGACAACATTAGCTGAAATGATTTCAGAACAATCCGGTAGAAAATTCCACAAACTTTCTGCCGTATCCAGTGGAGTGAAAGAGGTGCGGGAAGTTATTGAAGAAGCAAAAAAACAGAATCTTTTCTCGGGAAAACCACCTGTTCTTTTTATTGATGAGATACATCGTTTCAGTAAATCGCAGCAGGACAGCTTGTTGCATGCCGTGGAAAAAGGGTGGGTAGTTCTTATTGGCGCGACGACTGAAAATCCGAGTTTCGAAGTAGTTTCCGCATTGCTGTCACGATCTCAGGTTTTTGTTCTGAAACCGCTGGAATATGAAAAACTCGAAACTCTGGCCGATTTGGCATTGAATCAATTTAATGAAAACCAAAATTCTGCATTTAAAATAACAGATAAAACGGTACTGATTCAATATTCAGGTGGTGATGCGCGCAAATTGATCAATGCAGTGGAATGGGTGCTGAACAGGTTTTTAAATTCACGCGTTTCAGAAATTTCCTCAGAGGACATCCGTTCTGTATTGCAGGAAAATATGGTGCGGTATGATAAAAACGGGGAACAGCATTACGATATTATTTCTGCATTTATTAAATCAATGCGCGGTTCGGATCCTAACGCTGCAGTGTACTGGCTCGCCAGAATGCTGGAAGGGGGCGAAGATGTCAAGTTTATTGCCAGAAGAATGTTGATTCTGGCATCCGAGGATATTGGACTGGCCAATCCTAATGCGCTGGTAATGGCTAATTCGTGTTTTCAGGCTGTTCAGGTGATCGGAAATCCTGAAGCGAGAATTATCCTCAGCGAAACTGCTGTGTATCTTGCGGTTTCACCCAAATCCAATAGCACCTATTCTGCCATTAACGAAGCGATGGCTTTAGTGAGAAAGACAGGCAACCTTCCTGTTCCTCTGCATTTGCGGAATGCTCCTACAAAATTAATGAAAGATCTGGATTACGGAAAAGACTATCAATATGCACATGCTTACGAAGGTCATTTTGTCGACTCTGAATTTATGCCTGAAGAGCTTTCAGGAACCATATTATATGATCCGGGAATTAATGCAACGGAGAAGAAAATAAGGGAAGAACAGCAAAAAAAGTGGAACAATAAATATCAGAAAGGGAAATAGACCGATTCTGTTTATATCAAAAAAAACCGCCTCAAAGTAAAATGAAACGGTTTCAATTCTTTTCTTCGAAAATTAATTATTTCAGAGCATTCTCAGCACTCACCTGAGGTGTAGTGGAGATGTACAAGTTCTTTTGGCCGGCGTTTTCTCTCACTTCCATGTGTGCAAGAACATTACCAAGAACCTGAATTTTAGTATCTCTGATAGGCTGACCATCAAAATATACCGTATTCTGTGCATTCAATTTGAACTGTTCGTTCAGTTCTTCCAAAGAAATCTTGTCATAATAGTTTTCTTTTGCGCTGGCAGAGATTAGTCCGTTAGAAACCATTCCTTCAAAACTTTTCAGGTTTTGGGGAAGACTGTCAGCAGTTTTAAAAACCTGAGTAGACCGGATGTTCTTTTTGTCGCTATTGATCAGCGCATTGGAAGCTAACATTCCGTCAACCAGCACTATTGGCTGGTTTTTGCTTTGTGCATAGGTCATGCCTGATGCAATCAGTAAAAAAGTGTAAAGTATTTTTCTCATTATTAAAAAAATTATGATTACACAAATATATAAAAAAACTATTATAAGTGACGATATTCTGATTTATTTTTTTGATTTTATAAGTAAAATGATAGAAAACCAGACTTACAATAAAGAAAACTTCTTTTAACAGACAATATGTTCAACGATATCTGTTTGTTAAGAGTTCAAATATTTTTTTTGACTGGCCATTAGCAAAAAAAACGAACTGTGACAACTAATTTTAGAAGTTAAATGAAAAAGCACAGTTATCCGTTAATGATCTCTCCTCCGTTAGGATGAATGACTTGTCCTGTGATATAGGATGCATCTTCAGAAGCCAGGAAAAGATAACAAGGAGCCACTTCATTCGGTTGACCGGCTCTTTTCATGGGAGTGTCACTACCAAATTCAGCTACTTTTTTCTTGGAAAAAGTAGAAGCAATCAGCGGTGTCCAGATAGGACCCGGTGCTACAGCGTTCACCCGAATACCTTTTTCAGCCAAGTTCGCTGCCAGACTTCGGGTGAAAGATAGTACTGCGCCTTTGGTAGCGGCGTAATCCATCAGATGATCGCTTCCACGATAGGCAGTTACGGAAATAGTATTGATAATACTGCTGTTTTTTTTCATGTGAGGCAGTGCATATTTCGTGAGCCAGAAAACGGAAAATACATTAGTCTCAAAGGTTTTAGTCAGTTGTTTTGAGGTGATATCTTCCAATCGCTCCGATTCCCAATGCGTAGCTGCATTATTGATTAGAATGTCCAGTTTCCCGAAAGTAGAAATGGTGGTATCTATTACTTTTTGGCAGTGTTTTTCCTTGCTGAGATCACCTTTTATCAGGACGCATTTTCTTCCCAAATTTTCCACTTCTTTTTGAGTATCCTTTGCATCCTTCGTTTCGTTTAGGTACGGTATTACCATATCTGCACCTTGCTGAGCAAAAAGTAATGCTGTCGCTTTTCCAATACCGCTGTCGCCACCGGTAATGATGGCGATTTTATTTTCAAGCTTTAGCATCTGTGGCTTAGGACTTCTTTTCGGAGTTGGTTTCAGCCGGCTTTCGGTTCCCGGTTTTTTTTGTGTTTGAGGAGGGCGCACCGCTTTGGAATCTTTCTTCTGCATCATGGGAAATTTTTAACCTTTTCGTCCTCGAGTGAATAACCAAAAAATTAATCCTATGATACCTACAACTAGAATAATTCCCCACCACATTCCTGCTTCAAAAATAGTAGCGATGGCATCACAACTGGTTAAAAGCATTGCTGATATAATGGTCAGACTGAATAATGTATACTTTCTCATATGGTTTATTTTTCCGTTGTAAATCAAAACGTTTTCCATAAATACAGCCAAATGGCAATATTGGAAAAAAATGAAAAAAAAATGTAAATTATAATGATTTTTTTTTAACATGTCAGATAGTTAAAGATGTACAGACTGTTTTTTTAATATTTTAAATTATAAAAATTTGTCAACTTTTTAAATGTTGATAAGTTTTATAATGTTGTTTATCAATTGGATATATTTTTATTTTTGCAAACTTTTTGTGTAGTTCGCATAAAAGTGTACCTTTATTTCATCAAAAATTATAATATGGAAAGCGCAGTAGCAACAAAAACAAAAAGCACCGTATCGTTTGATACGGCCAATTCAGAAACTTTAAAATACTTCGACGGCGATGACTTGGCTGCGAGAGTTTGGGTAAATAAGTATGCTCTGAAAGACTCAGCAGGCAATTTATACGAAGTTACTCCGGATGATATGCACTGGAGAATTGCCAACGAAATCGCCAGAATAGAATCAAAATATAAAAATCCCCTGTCTGCGCAGGAAGTCTTTGATTTAATTAAAGGTTTCAAATACATCATTCCGCAGGGTAGTCCGATGACGGGTATCGGAAATAACTTCCAGATCGCTTCGCTTTCCAATTGTTTCGTCATCGGAAATGGAACCAACAGCGACTCTTATGGAAGTATAATGAAAGTGGACGAAGAGCAGGTACAGCTGATGAAAAGACGCGGCGGCGTCGGCCATGACTTGTCACATATCCGTCCGAAAGGTTCTGCTGTTAAAAATTCCGCCCTTACTTCTACTGGTTTGGTTCCATTTATGGAACGCTACTCCAATTCTACACGCGAAGTAGCTCAGGACGGACGTCGTGGTGCGTTGATGCTTTCCGTTTCAATCAATCATCCGGACGCTGAGGATTTTATTAATGCCAAATTGGAACAGGGGAAAATTACAGGTGCCAATATATCGGTTCGTATTGATGACGAATTTATGAATGCTGTAAAAAACAATACTGAATACACACAGAAATACCCCATTCACAGCACATCACCAAAGTTTTCAAATACAATCGATGCTAAAAATATATGGAATAAAATAGTTCATAATGCCTGGAAATCTGCAGAACCCGGAATTCTGTTCTGGGATACCATTGTACGGGAATCAGTGCCCGACTGCTATGCAGATTTGGGTTTTGAAACTGTTTCTACCAATCCTTGTGGAGAAATTCCGCTTTGCCCTTACGATTCCTGTCGTTTGCTGGCAATTAATCTGTATTCCTATGTGGAAAATCCGTTTACAGAAAAGTCCGAATTTAATTTTGATCTTTTCAAAAAACATGTGGCGTATGCGCAAAGGATGATGGATGATATTATTGATCTGGAAGTGGAAAAAATTGATACTATTCTTCGTAAAATTGAATCCGATCCGGAAAGTCAGGAAATAAAAAACACCGAGTATCATCTGTGGCAAAAAATAAGAAAAAAAACGCTTCAGGGAAGAAGAACGGGAGTGGGCATCACTGCGGAAGGGGATATGCTGGCTGCGCTCGGATTAAGATACGGCAGCAAAGAAGCGGTAGATTTTTCCGTAGAAGTTCATAAAACTTTAGCGCTGGAAGCGTACCGTTCTTCCGTGGAAATGGCAATTGAAAGAGGAGCTTTTGAAGTATATGACAGTAAAAAAGAAGCCGGAAATCCGTTCATTCAGCGTTTGAAAAATGAAGATCCTGAGTTGTATAAATTGATGGAGAAACACGGCCGAAGAAATATTGCTTTGCTCACGATTGCACCTACCGGAAGCACATCGTTGATGTCGCAAACCACATCAGGAATTGAACCTGTATTCCTCCCGGTTTATAAAAGAAGAAGAAAAGTAAATCCCAATGATAAGGATGTACGGGTCGATTTCGTGGATGAAGTGGGGGATTCTTGGGAAGAATATATTGTGTTTCATCATCATTTTAAAACCTGGATGGAAACCAACGGTTACGATACCAATAAAAATTATTCTCAGGAGGAAATTAACAGATTGATTGAAAAATCACCGTATTACAAAGCAACTTCCAACGACGTAGATTGGCTGAGCAAGGTTGAAATGCAGGGTGCGATTCAGAAATGGGTCGATCATTCCATTTCTGTTACCATCAATATTCCTCATGAGGCGACAGAGGAACTGGTAAATGAATTGTATTTGAAAGCATGGGAAGTAGGCTGCAAAGGGGTAACAGTTTATCGTGATGGTTCGCGTTCCGGTGTTTTGGTAGCGGCAGATGACAAAAAAGATGAGAAAGAACCGGTGAAACTTCACAGTACCTTCCCTACGAAACGCCCGCAGGTTCTGGAAGCCGACGTGGTGAGATTTCAAAATAACAAAGAAAAATGGATTGCTTTTGTTGGTCTGATTGATGGGCGTCCATATGAAATTTTTACAGGACTTGCAGATGATGAAGAGGGAATTACGCTGCCAAGATGGGTAAATGACGGACTGATTATTAAAAATCGTGACGAAAATGGAAATTCGCGCTACGATTTCCAGTTCAAAAATCTTAGAGGATATAAAACCACTATTGAAGGTCTTTCTCACAAATTCGATCCTGAATTCTGGAATTATGCTAAGCTGATTTCCGGTACTTTAAGACACGGGATGCCTTTGGAAAATGTGGTAGAACTTGTCAACCGGATGGAGCTAAACCTGGAATCCATTAACAACTGGAAGGCAGGAGTTGCCCGTGCATTGAAAAGATATATTCCGGACGGAACCAGTGCAGCAGGAAAGTGCTCCAACTGTGGCTCAGAACAGGTAATGTATCAGGAAGGTTGTCTGACGTGTAAAAGCTGTGGAAGTTCAAAGTGCGGCTGATTTGTAAATATTCCTGTTCATAAAAAATTAAAATCCCGGAGTTCTGCTTCGGGATTTTTTGATTTATAATTTTGATACATCGATTATTTTTGTATTGTCCTCAATGGTGTAATCCAGCGCCTTGGCAAGCACAAAAATCGCGTTCAGGTTTTGTATCAGCTGTTCGCGGCCTTCCTGCTGTAAACGGTCCCGGTTCACTCTTTTTTGTGCATCCGCTTTGGCTGCAGCAGTCACCTTTTTAATCTGATCTTCTTTAATTCTGTTTAAAAAAGAATCATCCATCGACTGTATTTCCACCGAAGGCGTAATGCGGATTTCAGGTGCGGGAAGTTCGCGGATAATGAGTTTCCGGTTGGCAGAATCCACTTCCAATACCATTTTATTCAGATCGTAAGATACCTGAGCATTGGTTTTGGTTAAGGTTAGAATTTCATTCTCAGAAACCTGTCTTCCGAAAATTTCATAGGCCAGTTTGGTTTTTTGAAGGGTTGAAAAATCCTGCTCTACAACAACCATCTTGTTCATCTTGGTAATCTGGTTTCTAAGAATGTAATAATCATTCCGTATCGAAGGTTCATCGGCTGCACTGCATTTCTGAACGACCCAAAAAAGCAGCGACATCAGCGCAATTCCGATGATCAGACCAATAAACGTATTTCTGTTTTTCAATATCATTGCAGATTATGAAGCGGGACGGTTAAGGATTTCCAGTAAATCTTTCTCTAACCAGCCGGACTGAGGGTATTCAATAATTCTGCCGGTTTCGTTTCCGTCCTGATAAAGGATAAAAGTAGGAATTCTCTGGATGTTAAATTTCTTTTCAGCACCATCCGGCGCCTGCTTATTGCGGTCTAAAGCATAAATCGTGAGCTGATCTTCCGGGAAATCCAATGCGCGCAGTATTTTGATGAATCTTGGAAATTCGCGGTGGCTGTCTCCGCACCATGTTCCCAGAAAAACAGTCAACTGATGTTGATTCAGGCCTGATTTTTTTAGTGCTTCTATAGAACTCTTATCCGGAGTGTATTCAGCGTATTCTTTCTGATACCAGTCGCTGTAAGGTGATTTTTCAAATTCTGCTAAAGTGTGTATTCCGATGAGCATATCTTGTTGATGAGTGGTTTTGTTATGAGGTGTCTCTTGTGCCATGGCAGGCTGTATAGCAATGATTCCTGCCGCAATCATGATCTTTTTTATTTTATTCTTCATCTTTTTGTTCTATAATAGTTGATAAGTTGGCCGGTGAATAATATTTATTTTTCAGTACTTTATCATCCGCAACACGGTGTACGTGATATTTAATTCCTGATTTTTTATAAGTGCATTCTTCGCCGTTGGTGCTGTAAAAGTCAACTGTTTCCTGGGCTTCTTTTTCGTTATTACATGCTTTCGACATATTCGAACGATGAACCTCATCGAACAGTGAAGCAAATTTTTTGCCTAAACCAAATTCCAGCACAGCTCCACTCAACACATAATGTAAATCGCAAAGTGCATCGGCCACCGCGGTAAGGTCTTTTTCTTCTATAGCCTGTTTCAGTTCCCTAAGTTCTTCCTCCAGAAGTGCTACACGAAGTTCGCAACGTGCTTCTGACGGAACCTGAGGCATGTCTACAACCGGAACATTGAAAATTTCGTGAAATAGAGCAACCTGATTCAGGCTGTCGGGGGTTTTCATAAAGCGAATCAAATATTCACAAATATAATAAAAAAGGATTTGTTTTGATAAAAAAGACAGTCTTTTCAGGACTGTCTTCATTTTGATTACGCGTCTAAATCGCCTGCAGCTTCGGGCTGATAGATGATTTCATCGATCACGATTTTGGTAAGACCCGAGGGAAGTTGCCATTCGATTTCATCTCCCACGCGATACCCGATGAGTGCACAGGCTACAGCGGAAAAAATAGAAATTTTCTTTTCCTTTACGTTGGCATCTTTCGGATAAACCAAGGTGAATTCCATTTGCTGTTTGCTATTCTGAAAATGAATTTTTACTACAGAATTCATGGTCACTACATCGCCAGGAATATCTTTCGGTTCTACAAGTTTTGCATTTTTTAATTCGGAAACCAGCTTCTCTGCCTCCTCCTTTTTTATGCTGTTATTTTGCTTTGCCGTTGTAATACACTGATGAATACGGCTGTAATCATTTTTGTTAATAATTAAATGACTCATATTTGTTACATTTTGGTGTTAAAAAAAACCGTTTGAAAATGAGCCTCAAACGGTTTCAGATTTATATTTTGTATAAATTAAATAGGTTTAAAACTCAGTTGCTGTTCTTCCAGTAATTTATCTGCTTCTGCTTTGTAATGTCCGCTCACGAGTTTATCATGAATGGCACCAAAAGCTTCGAGGGTTTCATTGATCTCTGCATCGGTATGCGATGCCGTGGGAATAAGGCGCAAAAGTATCATTCCTTTTGGAATCACAGGATACACTACCACCGAAGTGAATATTCCGTAATTTTCTCTCAGATCTTTCACCAGAAGGGTGGCTTCTACAGGCGTTCCCTGCATCATGACCGGAGTTACACAGGTATTGGTATTTCCCAGGTTAAATCCTCTTTCTTTCAGTCCGTTCTGCAGTTTGTGGACATTTTCCCAAAGTTTCGCTTTTATTTCTGGTCTGCTTCTGAGCAGTTCCAGCCGCTTCAATCCGCCGATTACCATAGGCATCGTAAGTGATTTTGCAAATATCTGCGAACGGAGATTGAATTTTAAATATCGGATAATTTCTTTATCTCCGGCAATGAACGCTCCGAATCCGGCCATAGATTTAGCAAAAGTAGAAAAATAAACATCGATGTCGTCCTGGCATCCCTGTTCTTCTCCTGCGCCGGCACCGGTTTTTCCTAAGGTTCCGAAACCATGGGCGTCATCCACCAAAAGCCGGAATTTAAACTCTTTTTTCAGTTCACAGATTTCCTTCAGTTTTCCCTGCATACCACGCATACCGAAAACGCCCTCAGTAATCACCAAAATTCCGCCGCCGTTTTCTTCAGCAACTTTCGTAGCTCTTTCCAGATTTTTTCTCAGGCTGGCGATATCATTATGCTTGAAAGTAAAACTTTTTCCTACGTGCAACCGTACCCCATCCACTATACAGGCATGGGAATCGGAATCATACACAATTACATCATGTCTGGAAACCAGCGCATCAATAGTGGAAACCATTCCCTGATACCCAAAATTAAGCAGATAGCAGGATTCTTTCTGAACAAATTCTGCGAGTTGCTTTTCCAGTTCGAGGTGCTGATCGGTTTCCCCAGACATGGCTCTGGCTCCCATAGGATAAAACATGCCGTAATCTGCTGCAGCCTCAGCGTCAGCTTTTAGTACTTCAGGATGGTTGCAGAGTCCGAGATAATCATTGGCACTCCAGAAGATAACTTGCCGACCCTGAAATGTCATCCTGGGTCCAATGGGTCCTTCCAGTCTGGGAAATATGAAATAACCTTCACCATAATCCGCAAACTGTCCGAGAGGTCCGGGATTTTCTTTGATCCTGTCAAATATGTCTAACATTAATTAGTATGTATTAAGGGTTGAAATAAAAAACAAAGTTAACTATTTTTGGACGAACTAAAAAGCCTTCTGTTGTGAACAAAAGGCTTTTTATAAGCGATCGCTGGGTATTTAATCTATATATTCGGTTCCGAAAACTTCGTCATAATTATGGACACAGTTATTGACGAATCCCTGTTCCGCCATCCATTGGTCGCTGTACACTTTGGTAATATAACGGGAACCGTGGTCAGGATATATTAAAACAACCACATCATTTTCGGAAAAAGCGTGAGAATTGGCATACTGAAGCAGCCCCTGAGTCACGGCGCCGCTGGTGTAACCGCCCATAATGGCTTCCTTTAATGCTACTTCGCGTGTTCTGTAAGCAGACATTTCATCATTTACCCGAACAAATTCATCTACCATATCAAAAAGCAGGGCAGAGGGAATCAGGTTTTTTCCCATTCCTTCAATTTGATAAGGTTTAATATCAAGTGGATTGATGTTTCCGGTTTCATGATATCCTTTCAGGATAGAGCCATCGGCATCCACACCAATAATTTTTACGTCAGGATTTTTCTCTTTTAAAAACTTCGCCGAGCCCGAAAGCGTGCCTCCGGTTCCTGTACATGCAAAAAGATGGGTGATTTTACCCTCGGTCTGTTCCCAGATTTCAGGACCGGTAGTGAGATAATGGGCATCAATATTCAGTTCATTAAAGTACTGATTAATGTAAATGGAATTCGGAGTTTCGCGAGCTATACGTTTGGCTACTTCATAGTAAGATCTGGGATCATCTGCGGGAACATTGGCCGGACAAATGTAAACTTTCGCTCCCAGAGCTTTCAAATAAGCAATTTTCTCCGGTTTTGTTTTGTCGCTCACAGCCAGAACACATTCATATCCTTTTACAATGGAAACCATCGCCACAGAAAAACCGGTATTTCCGGAGGTGGTTTCTACAATCACCGAACCCGGTTTCAGAAGGCCTTTCTTTTCAGCATTTTCTATAATATGAAGTGCGATTCTATCTTTAGTGGAGTGCCCGGGATTGCATGATTCAAGTTTTGCAAAAACTTTTGCTGCAATCGAATTGGTAACTGTATTAAGTTTTACCATTGGCGTATTGCCAATTAAACCGAGAATATTATCGTAAACGTTGTTCATTTATTTAATCTATTTCTCATAAAAACCACGGCGAATTTACAAAAAAATTTGTTTATCATCTAATTTATCGTCCAAGTCTACTCGGATAAAAGCTTACTGGTAATGAGTTTTATGTGAAGTTTTCACAAAAATCAAGCCATAATGATTAAAATCCGTTCAGTTTATTAAAAAAGTGTTAAACAGTGAATCAGCTATCGAATAAAATCATAATTCCATCGGCACTGAACATAAATAAATTTTTTAACTGATCATGAATTTTTTTATATTTGATAAAATCGGTTTTGTTCGAATCTGCTTATTCGCAAATCACCAAATCTTACCTTCTAACCGATTAATCACTTAACCTATTAACCACTTAACGATCATCTGCGTTTGTTCGGTAGTTGTTCGGGTCGTGTTCGGTAAACCTTCGGTAAAACGCGATGTTACCGAACATTTACCGAAGGATACCCGAACAGTACCCGAAGGATGGCAGTACATGTATAGTTTAGATGTCTTGTCCTAGAATAGCTATACACCCAAAACAGTGTATATGAAAGATCAGGAACAGGAAATTTATGCATTACGTGAGCATAAAACGAGTCGATATGACAAGCGGCTCATTTTAAAAATTGTTAAAGAAGTAGAGAACGGATTACTGCACAAGGAAGCCATTCGGATTTATGGTTTAGGGAAGTCCACATTATGTGATTGGATGAAGAATTATGGTTCAGTGGATTACCATGAAAATCATAAGCGTAAGTCTTATACTGCGCTGCAGAAGCGTACCATTGTCACCGCCATAGAGCAGGGTCGTTCAACCATTAGAGAAGCCAAAATAGCCTACAACATTAAAAGTGAAACTTCTATTCGGGATTGGATAAGGCAATATAAATCAGAAAAAGTCGAGATTTGTATTACAAATACTGCTTCAATGGCCAAAAATACACCTTTTATAGACCCGGAAAAGGAGGCTTTACAAAAAGCGTTGCAGGAAGCTGAACTTAAAATAAAAGCGCTGAATACACTGATTGATGTAGCCGAAGAGCAGCTCAAAATTGTTATCAGAAAAAAGTCTGGTGCCAAACAGTCTCAAAAATGAAACAGGATTTTCCACAATATGGAATAGGTGTTTTATGTGGTCTGTTTGGCAAAACCCGCCATGCTTATTATGACTCCCTCTGGCGTGAAGAAAGTAACTTAGTAAAGGAAGACGTCATTCTGCAGGAGGTCGCCTCCATCAGAAAAAATCTTTCCCGGATCGGCACCAGAAAACTGCATTATATGCTCCAAAGTACCTTAGCTACCCATGGAATTAGCCTGGGTAGGGATTATTTGTTTGGTTTGCTGTCAGAGCATAAACTGTTGGTCCGCCAAAGGAAAAGAAAAGTCGTTACCACCGATTCCCGGCACTGGATGAGAAAGTACAGCAATTTAGTGAAAGGCATCGAGGTCACCAGGCCTGAACAGGTGTGGGTGAGCGATATCACTTACATTCGCCTATACCATCAGTGGGGCTATTTAAGTCTGATTACCGATGCATATTCCAGAAAAATCATGGGATATAGTTTTCGGCAGGATTTAGCTGCCCAGGGCTGTATAGATGCGCTGAAAATGGCACTTTCCAATAGATTGTATGATGCACCTATTATTCATCACTCAGACAGGGGATCTCAATACTGCTCGCATCACTATGTGGATTTATTACTAAAAAACAATATAGCTATCAGCATGACTCAAAATGGCGATCCTTATGAAAATGCTCTGGCAGAAAGAGTGAACGGAATTCTCAAAGCGGAATTTGACCTTTACTCCAGTGCATCGGGATTCCGGGCAACGGAATTGGATAAAATACGAATGATAAGAAATGACATTATGCATTTTGATCCTGAAGGCATCACTCCAGAACAACGTGATGATTTAACAAATATGGCAAATTTTTTAACCGAGTTAATAAAATACAATTA
>JAEYOX010000029.1 GCA_023411265.1 Bacteroidota bacterium
TCATAGAACCAACATAGTTCCGCTGAAGATTTCTTCTGAAAAGATCAGGTTCAGCAGTGAACATCATCTGTTTCAAATCACTCATATATTCAATAACAGGATAGGCATTTGGGTCTGCCGTGGAAGAAAGATACATCATCTGCACGACGGACGGACTCAGAATTCGGTTCAAGACACTGTTCTGAAGTCTTTCCACCACCTCAACAGATGACTTTCCTGTCTTTTCAAAAATTTCATTCCTCAAAAGCCATTCCGGGGTTTTAAAGATGTTTTCGTTCAGAAACTGTAATGCTTCTTTCTGTTCAGACTTTGGAACCACTTCGTACACCGCACCTTCCTGTTCAATATTCTTAGGCGTTTCTGTTTGTCCGCCAATATATTTTGAAACATGGCCCAGATATCTCCCGAACTGTCCTGTAACCTGATCATACATTAAGGAAAGGTTTTCGTAATCTTCATTGGGTTTGGCAGTCCATTTCTTCAGATTATCCATAACTCTGTCTAGGTTTTTGATTCCATATCTTCCAGCGATCATTGGGTTATCGCCCACCTGTTCGCTTTGCAGGCGCGGATCAAACTGATTGCTTTCGGTACCGAAATGCAACCTTGGATCTTTCAGTTTATTGATCACCCATTTATTTAGGTGCGCTTTTTCCTTTTCAGGTGAAGAGTACTGATAGAATCTTCTGTATCCCCACTCTATTGCCCAATCATCATAATCCCCAACTCTGGGCATAATTCCTTTATCTCCTACTTTATCTTCCGGCTGTGCAACGTAATTAAATCTCGCATAATCCATAATAGAAGGCGTGTGTCCGTTCTTTTCCAGCCATTTTCTGTCTCTGAGTTTCTCTACAGGAACAGCGTTGCTGGCGATGAAATTATGTCTCAACCCTAAAGTATGTCCCACTTCATGAGCGGAAACAAAACGAATAAGCTCGCCCATCAGTTTTTCATCGAAATCTAACCTTTGTGCTCTTGGATCATTAGGAGATGCCTGAACGAAATACCAGTTTCTAAGCAGCATCATCACATTGTGATACCAATTAATGTGGCTTTCCAGAATTTCTCCGGTTCGCGGATCGGAAATGGACGGTCCCGAAGCATTGGGAACATCGGATGGTTTATAAACAATAGCCGAATATCTCGCGTCTTCTAGGCTCCATTCCGGTTCATCCTTCGCGTTGGGAATTTTAGCATAAATGGCATTTTTAAATCCGGCCTTCTCAAAAGCTTTCTGCCAATCATTGACCCCCTGCATCAGATAAGGAACCCATTTCTTAGGTGTGGCAGGATCAATATAGAAAACAATCGGTTTTGCAGGTTCTACCAGTTCGCCTCTTTTATATTTTTCCAAATCCTGAGGTTTCGGTTCCAAGCGCCATCTTTTAATTAAAGAAACTCTTTTCACGCCCTGAGGATCAAGATCAAAATCCGTGTAGCTTACAGTAAAGTAACCTACTCTCGGGTCATAATACCGTGGCTGCATTTTATTTTCAGGCAAAAGCACCAGCGAGGAATTGATTTCCACTGTATAATTTCCGCTTACTTCCGGCTTTTCGGTTCCGGGAGGGAATGTCATGTTGCCTAAAGTTCGTGCGAAGGTTTTGGTGGTATTGATCTCAATATTGGTGGAAAACGACCTGATGAAATTCACAAAAGATTTGTCTTTTTGTAAAGTTCCGACTTTATATCTTTTCTTCACGGTCGGCGCAAAGGAAACCAGTTCATTATCAGCGTTAATCAAATCTGTAATATCTACAACGGACGATTTCTTATCCTTTCCGAACGCTTTGATGTCGAAGGCATGGATGATTGCCTGAGTATTGTTCCGCATCACTGAATTGTACATCTGTGAAGTAGAATCGCTGGCGTAATCTGCATAGGAAACGGAGCGGATAAAGATCTTATCGTTGGGGCCTTTTTCAAATGAAATCAGGTTCTGCCCTATCTGATCGCCGGCGTAACCTGTAGTCCCGGATCTCATACCTGCTGCAGCTTTGGTAAGGCGGCTCACCAGAAGAAATTCTTTTCTCAGAACGGAATCGGGAATTTCAAAATAATACTTGTCCTCCACCTTATGTACCGTGATGATGCCCTCGTCCGTGGTAGCTTTCTCAGTAATCACCTCCTGATACGGTTTAATCTTCTCGGCTTTTTTATCTTTTGCTGCAGCGGCGGGTTTCTTTACGGCAGCGGTATCAGTTTTGGCCTTTACGGTATCTTTTTCCTGCGCCGGCGCAAAGGTTACCAAAGAGAATAAAGACAATAAAAGTATACGTTTGAAATTCATTATATCATTTTTTTGCTAAAGATAAACAATCTGTATTATTTCCTCAAAAGAAGTGCAATGTTCTCCACATGATGGGTTTGAGGAAACATATCCACAGGAAGAATTTTCACCACGTCGTAATGCTCTTTCATCAAAGCAATATCTCTTGCCTGCGTAGCAGAATTACAACTTACATAAACGATTCTTTCCGGGGCGAGTTTTAATATTTGTTCTACCACTTTCGGGTGCATACCGTCTCGCGGCGGATCGGTGATCAGCACGTCTGCTTTCGGGTGCTTACTGAGGAATTCTTCAGTGAAAACCTCTTTCATATCGCCACAGTAGAAGGTGCAATTGTCCAGTCCGTTCAGCCGCGCATGCTCTTCAGCAGCGTTGATGGCTTCCTGAACCGACTCTATTCCGATGACCTGTTTGGCGTTTCTGGCAACGTACTGTGCGATGGTGCCGGTGCCGGTGTAAAGATCGTACACGACTTCGTGGCCTTTTAAATCGGCAAATTCTAAAGTTTTTCTGTAGAGTTCCAAAGCCTGTGCATAGTTGGTCTGGAAAAAGGATTTCGGCCCTATTTTAAATTGGAGTCCATCCATTTCTTCCATCAGATAGCCCTCGCCGAAATAGGTCTGCACATTGAGATCATAAATAGAGTCGTTGCCTTTAGGATTAATGGCGAAAAGCAATGTTCTGATCTGAGGAAAATGTTCCAGAAGAAAGGCAAAAAGTTTCTCCCGGTTCTCCTTTTCTTCACGAAACAACTGGAAAAGCACCATCCATTCACCCTTTGAATTTTGACGAAGCATCAGGGTTCGCAGGAAGCCTTCCTGGTTTCTTACATCAAAAAAATCAAGATGATTTTCTACAGCGTACTGCTTCACAGCAAGGCGAAGCGCATTGGAAGGATCTTCCTGAAGGTGACATTCTTTCAAATCCAATATCTTGCTCCACATCCCGGGAATATGGAATCCCAGGGCATTTTTATCATGAATTTCAATACCGGAATTCACCTCATCCAAAGTAAGCCAGCGTGCATCGGAAAAAGAAAATTCCATTTTGTTGCGGTAGTAGTACTGCTTTTCTGAACCTAAGATGGGTTGGGTCTCGAACTGATCCACCCCTCCGATTCTAAGAATATTATTCACCACCTCATTCTGCTTGAACTCCATCTGTTTTTCATAGCTCAGGTTTTGCCATTTGCACCCGCCGCACACGCCAAAGTGGATGCATCTTGGCAGCACACGAAACGGCGAAGCTTCTACAAGGTCGGCTATTTCTGCTTCAAAATATTTGGATTTGGATTTCTTCACCCTTGCGTTCACCACATCTCCCGGAACTGCGCCGGATACAAGGACGGTTTTGCCATCTTCCGTTCTGCCTACGGCCACGCCTTTTGCTCCTGCTGAGACGAGCGTGATGTTCTCGAGAATCTGGTTTTTCCTTTTGTTTTTTGCCATGCTGCAAAAGTACGATTTTGAAATAAAAATCATACTGCACCCTCAAAGTATCTAAGGAAAAGAGCCACGCAAACGTATGCTTGCATGGCTATTTCATAAATGTATCTAACAAAATTACTGCTTGGTAAGGATTATATTCTGCGGCAAACTAATAGACCAATCATATGGAGGTTGTCCAGGAACAGTAACCTTCATACCTGATCGGTTTTTTAATTTGACGATTTTAATATGATTGGCGTCGATGTATTCTATCTCGAAATTTATACTCTTGTTTTTTGATTTATGCGTCATACCGCCGCTCAATTTATTTGGATTATTATTTTCGGTAGATCCGTAAATGGTCGAATTACCTTGCATTGAAAATGTTTCAGAAGAATATTGCGTAGAATTTTCTATGGTACTACCGTTATCCATATACTTATGGAAACCTATTATAACATCTGCATAAATATTGTTGCCAAAAGGTTGCTTCACATTTTCCTTTTTCAAAACTAATTGTAAACTTTTCCCTCCTGCAGACCAATTCCAGGTGCCTACAAATTTGTTGATGTGGTTATTTAAGATATTATCTCCGTCTTGGGGGATTTGAGCTTTGCAATTCATGGTTACGATTATAAGCAATGTGCAAATTATTAGTGATATTTTTTTCATTTTATTATATTTTAAAATTTAAGGGCAATTTTGTGGTATCACACTTCCGTTCGCAGTCTGATTAAGCGCACTCCAATTATTCATATCGGAAGAACCTTTCATAACTTTAAGACCTGTATTCATTTTATCCAAAAGTTTTACAAGGCTTTCTTCATTTGCAGATCCGTTGTTCGAGGGATTAATGTTGAAAATATTTTTGAATGCATGCTCAAATGCATTCAAAGCGGTAGAATTAGTCTGGTTCCCATTCATAATACTATTCGCAAAGTTAGCAAATTGCACAGGATTGTCGATCACCATATAATATTGTGTTCCAGAAGCAGTAACAACTCCTACTACAAAAGTATTTACATCATACATTTGATTATTGGTGTACATTTGTGCCATACCAAAAATATCATCTAAAGAAAAAACAGAAAGTAAGCCGCCGTAATGTGAATGAATAAATCCATCAATCTTTCCACTGAAATTTAAATCAATACCTTCCTCATTTGGAAGGCCTTCAACTGGGAAAGGTGTAACTACATCGTTTTCTTCGACCAAAATGTGGCCATGCTCCTTATTGTCACCCGTCTTTGTTTTCAGATCATTCATTAACCCTTTCGTCTTTTCGTTCTTGCCAATCTTACTTATCTTTCCACACGGCGTTACTTGTGGCTGCAGCTGCGGCAACACAGGGCTCGGTAAATCTCCACCTCCTCCTACAGTTTCCAAACATATCACAACCACCACTACCCGGCAAGGTGAAGTTGGCTAATAAATAACCCGGAAATTGCTGATGAATAGGGCGATATATGGGTATCACGACTTCTTCAATGTCTGTATCTTCCACTTCTCTATCAGGGCCTTGTTTACGTTCGAAAGAAGCTATAGCTTCATCCTTAAATTCACCATCTAAATGAAAAAAGAAAGATACGTAGGTATCATCAGCATTCAGGCTGGCACCCAGTAGTTCTATGACTTTTCCATCCTGTACGATAGGATAGAAAACCATTTTTGTTGAATCTTCTTCATAAAATACCTGTGTTGCAAAGCGGAAGTCCACCTGAGGTATAGAAGTATCTTCAAAATCTGGTGCTTCTTCAGGATATAGTTCAAAGTAGCGGAAATAAAGATAGCGGAATCCTTCCTGATAATGCATCTCATTCTCACGAGCCAAGCTTCCTTCTTTTTTATTGCTAAAGATTCCAAACTTTGAAACCCTTTCAGATTGTTGTTGCATTTCGGCGACAATTTCATCCTCTCGACAACTATTTAGTATCAACAGCAGCAGGAACAACAATCCTGCGTAATTAATGATTCTCTTCATGGGCTAATGATTTAAGTTATTTTAATTTTCTCCGAAATTAAATGCTTATCTATATCATAAATATTTTTATAATTTTGATAAAAATACTTATATATGAGCATCGGCACACTAGTGAGAAGGTTTAGAGAAGCTAAAAACTGGTCTCAAGAAGACTTAGCTATTCGTTTGGATACCACACAAACTACGATTTCAAACATAGAATCAGACAAAAACATTCCTAATTCACTTTTGCTAAACAAAATGGCTAAAGAATTAGGCATAGACATGAATCAGTTATTTGATGATAAATTCACCAATTATAATCAAATTGAGAAAAACGATGGTGTTGTTAATTTTGGCAATGGCACTATTAACATGCAATCACCCGAATTAATCGAAAATGTTATCAAAAACCAACAAACTATTACACAACTGATTGAATCTCAAAATAAACTTATTGAGAAATTGCTACACAAATAAGTCTAGAAATATCAAAAATAAAAGAGGCTGCCCGTTATTCACCGGCAGCCTTTCATATGGATGAATTAACTTTTTTGCTATGGCGTATCTTGTGATGCCGGTGCTTCCTGCGGTTCTTGCGCCACAAGGAGATCGTGCCGCAGTGTTGCTTCAGTCCTGTTTTACGAGAGCATTTAGGGGAACCGCTCTCTTCAATCCAGAAAGTACAGAATGAATCTTCTTAAGGTCTTTTCTTCCGGTTTTCATTTTGATGAAGTTGCTGACATGAAGAATATCTTTCAGCTGTACTTGAAACTTGCTTTCTGAGTTGCTGAATGTGAAGGCGAGTTTTCTTTTAAAATATCACCTAATTGTTGTATTTTCGTCAGCATACAAAATAAATTAATTATGATTACTCAACTGGACATTGAATCCCATTTTGATGGCAAACTGATGATTGCT
>JAEYOX010000018.1 GCA_023411265.1 Bacteroidota bacterium
AACGCATTCAGGGATTAGAGGTTAGAGAGTGGGCATGAGCTAATGAGCTAATAAGCAAATTTGCAAATTCGCTACCCTAAACAACTAACCGCTTAAACCTTTAATCAGCATACTGCTTTTCTTCGGGTACGGTTCGGGTATCCTTCGGTAAGTGTTCGGTAAAATGGGGTTTTACCGAAGGTTTTCCGAACACGACCCGAACAACTACCGAACAAAACCCATTTTTCATGAGCAGCACTCAACCTTCTTATCCGGACAGTAACAAGACCCCTTCGGATATAAACCGGTAAAAGGAGGTCAACCATTCCTGCAAGCTTGTTTACCTAAAATCAGATGCATAGATTTGTATCTGATGGTAAACACTTTTGTAATGGCACAGATGAAAAATCAAATCCTGCGCAGAGGTTTTTTTAATGCTAAATGGTATTTTAGCCGGTCTGAATCAAGGAAAAAACCTTATTTTCGCAACATTGAAACTTATTATGAAGAACTGGACTTTTAAAAAATGGAACACCGTTTTAGGATGGGTGATTTTTGCAATGGCTTTCATTACCTATTTGATGACCATAGAACCCAATTTCAGTTTCTGGGATACCGGAGAATATATTTCATCTGCCGTGAAACTGGAAGTGACCCACGCGCCCGGTGCCGCACTTTTCCAGCTGGTAGGTGCTGTGGCCGCTTTTTTTGCTTTTGGAGATGTTACGAAATATTCACTGGTCATCAATGCCATGTCGGCGCTTTTCAGTGCTTTTACTATTCTTTTCCTTTTCTGGACCATCACTCATCTTGTAAGAAGATTGCTGAATAAGGAATTTGAAGAAATTACCACTCATCAGGAAATCTCCATTCTTTTTGCAGGTGCAGTGGGTGCGCTGGCGTTTACCTTTTCAGATACGTTCTGGTATTCGGCGGTGGAAGGCGAGGTGTACTCGATGGCATCCATGTTTATTGCACTGATTGTATGGCTCATTACCAAATGGGAAAACGAATATGACCAACCCGATAACGAACGCTGGATTATTTTGATTTTCTTCACTATCGGCCTTTCTGTGGGCGTTCACATGATGGCGATGCTGGCCATTCCTGCAGTGTGTTTTATCTACTACGCAAGAACCTATCAGTTTACCTGGAAGAATTTCTTCTGGGCCAATGCAATAACACTGGTTATTCTGGCCATTGTTTTCAAAGGAATTTTCCCTGTAATCATGACGATATTCGGGAAAATGGAAATCTTTTTCGTGAACGGAATCGGGCTTCCTTTCCATTCGGGAACCATTATTGCCTTTCTGTTGATGATTGCACTCTGTTATTTTGGAATTCAGTACGCCAGAAAATCAGGTAAAAGAATCTATCAGACCATCATGCTTTCGGTGGTGTACATGATGATTGGCTTTTCCTGCTGGATGGTAATTCCGATTCGTGCCATAGCCAACCCACCCATGAACCTCAATAATCCTGATAACGCCATCGGAATGCTGGATTACTACAACCGCGAACAGTACGGCGACTGGCCCACCATTTACGGGCACAATTATACCGCTTATCTGGATGCGAACGGAATTCAGAAAAATGAAGACGGCAGTTTTAAAACTACTAAAAAAGGGGATATCTACGAAAAAGATGAAGAAACGGGAACCTACAGAAAAGTAGGAGAGCGCACCAACTATGTGTATGCAGACGAACATGTCGGATTTTTACCCAGAATGTTCAACGAGGACAGAAACGTAATGTCCAATTATATTTCGATGTACGGTGCCCCGGATTTTTCTTTTAATTACAGCAATCCTGATATTGCAGACAATCCCGAAGCCATCAAGATTTTTGATGAACTGAGGGCGAAATATGAAGAAGGAACCATTCGGGTCAATGATTATCTGGACGTACGTCCTTATGATCTTCTTCGGGTGCAAAAACCATCGCTGGCTCAAAATCTGGATTATTTCTTTACTTTTCAGAACGGTTATTATTTCCTGCGTTACCTGATGTGGAACTTTGCAGGACGGCAGAACGATCTGGAAGGAAACATGGAAAACACCCACGGAAACTGGATTTCCGGATTTTCTTTTATTGATGATGCAAGACTGGGCTCACAGGCAGATATGCCGGCGAAGTTTAAAAATGCCAGCACCGTGAAGTTTTTCTTCCTGCCACTCATTTTGGGATTAATAGGATTTTTCTTTCACCTGAACAGAGATTTCGGACGGTTTTATGCCATTCTTTCTCTCTTTATTCTGACCAGTGTGGGAATTATTTTTTACACCGGGGTAAAACCTTTTGAACCCCGCGAAAGGGATTATGCCATGGTGGGTTCTTTCTACGCATTTGCGATCTGGATCGGGCTGGGTGCGGCTGCTATTTTATGGTATCTGCAATCTAAAATAAAATCTAACGCTGTCAATATCGTGGCCGGACTTTTACTTCTGGGAATTCCCTTCATGATGGGCTTCCAGAATTATACACCACACGACAGAAGCGAGCGGTATGCGGCGTATGACTATGCTTATTCGGTTCTGAAATCATTACCGGAAAATAATATTCTCTTTGTATACGGGGATAATGATACCTATCCCGTTTGGGGAATTCAGGAAACAGAAGGTTTCCGAAGCGATGTGAAAGTGGTGAATTTCACGCTGCTTTCCACCCCCTGGAATATTGATCAGGTAAAACGCAGAACCTATGAAGCGATGCCGGTGCCGGGTGCACTTACGCATGAAGACTACCGGGACGGAACCAATGATCAGATTGTGGTAATGGATGCGGAAAGTCTGGATCGTTTCATCAACGGTCAAATTCAGCAGGGCGCTCCTGAAAGTATTTTTGAACCTTTCAAAAAATACATTACTCAGGATTCCATGACCGTAAAAGAAGCCATTGATTTTATTAAAATTAAAAGTCCTGAAAAGGATGAAGTGTTGAAAATGCTGTTCGGAAACAACCGGTATGACCGGTTTAATTTCATTCCGGTTTCCAAACTGATTATTCCGGTAAATAAAGAAAATGCCATCAAATCAGGCGCAGTGAAGGCGTCAGATTTACCCGATATGGTAGATCATATCACGATAGATTATCAGAGAAGTACCATGTTTAAAAACAATCTGATTTTGTTGGATATGCTGGCACATTTCGACTGGAAGAGAACCATCAATTTTTCCAACGGTGGTATTTACGACAGCGAAAATGTGTTTTATCTGGACGATTACCTCCAGTTTGACGGTTTCACTTATCGTTTGGTTCCGATCAAAACTCCGGTGCGCAAAGACGGCGAAATCGGAAGGGTAGATCCGGAATCGCTGTACCAAACGGTGAAAAACTTCCGTTGGGGGAACTTTAAAAATACGGATGTTCATTTTGATGAAACTTCTACTTCCAATATCATCAGCTACAGAAACTCTGCAGGAAGGGCTGCGGAAGCACTTGCATTGTCCGGACAGAAACAGAAAGCACTGGAAATTCTGGATCTTGTATCCAAAGAAATTCCGGTATCCAAGTACAATGATGCCCGTTCTCTGGCGTCTATAGCGTATGCCTATATTGTTGCCGGAGAAGAAAAAAAGGGTCTTGAGCTGGCTGATCAATTAAACAAAGAAATTTTCATTGAATTTGATTATTATTCTGCACTTCCTTCGGAACAGCAACGTTTCGTCAGCCGGCAGATGCGTACCAAAACAATGGAATATTCGCTGGTAGTTGCAGCCGTTACTGATGCTTATGAAAAATCAGGACAGAAAGACAAAGCGTATCATTATCTCGTAAAATCGCTGGAACCTGTCGACAAGCGCTTCAATGATTTTGTAAAAAATCTGGAACAAATGGGCAAGGAAAAAGCGTTCAGGGAAACTGATAAAGTACAGCGGATAACGCCTTTCTACAGCTATCTTTTTGATATAATGACACCGTATGATTCTACTTTTGCGAAAGAAAAAGAGGATCAGATTACGAAAGCCATTATGAATGTGGCGCAATAAATAAAGCGGGCTTCATATCCCGCTTTTTGTTTAAAATCTAAAGACGAACTGATGAGATACTGTGCATTTTTGAGAGGGGTGAACGTTAAAGGAACGACCATGAAAATGGCCGATGTATGCACCCTATTCTCAAATGCAGGAGTATACCAGGTGTCCTCTGTTTTGGCTTCAGGGAATATCTTGTTTTCATCGGATGAAGAAGTGGCTGAACTGACGGAAACGCTGCAAAAAGCCATGTCCGAACATTTCAGTTACGAGGCCTATTTGTTCATCAAATCAGAAAATGAAGTTGAAGAAATATGGAAAAACAATCCTTTTCCTATAGATGAAAATTTTCATACGTATGCTTTTATCGGTAACCACGGAGTGGAGAATTTTCTGGCAGCGGAATTCGATAAAACTTCAAATGCAGAAAATGGAAAAGGGAAAATCGCAGCGCAAACCTTTTACTGGCAGATCTCGAAAGGCAACACTTTGAGCTCAGAATTCGGTAAAATATTAAGCAGAAAGAGCCTGAAGGATCAGATTACTTCAAGAAATATTAATACATTTGAAAAGATAATTAAAAAACTATAACGTTCAGCGTTTCATTACATTCTAATTTTCACTGTACATGATACATCATCTTAATAACATCCGTCATCAAAATTCTCGTAACTTTTTCCTGATCGCCGGCCCGTGCATTATTGAGGGCGAAGATATGGCTCTCAGAATAGCCGAAAAAGTTCTCAGTATCACAGACCAACTTCAGATTCCTTTTATTTTTAAAGGAAGTTTCAAGAAGGCCAACCGCAGCAGGGTCGATTCTTTCACCACCATTGGCGAGGAAAAATCTCTTGAAATATTAAAAAAAGTAGGCGATACTTTTAACATTTCCACCACAACGGATATTCATGAAAATGAACACGCCGCTTTGGCCGCCCAGTTTGTAGATGTACTTCAGATCCCTGCATTTTTGGTAAGACAAACCGATCTGCTTGTAGCCGCAGCGCGAACAGGGAAATGTGTAACCTTGAAAAAAGGGCAATTTCTCTCGCCGGAATCCATGAAATTTGCAGTAGAAAAAATAAAAGATTCAGGGAATGATAAAACCGCTATTATTGAACGCGGAAATTCCTTCGGATACACCGATTTGATTGTGGATTTTCGGGGAATTCCCACCATGCAGCAATACGCTCCGGTGATTCTGGATGTTACTCATTCGCTGCAGCAACCTAATCAGAGCTCGGGTGTTACCGGTGGTCGGCCCGATCTTATTGAAACCATTGCAAAGGCCGGAATTGCCGTTGGTGCAGACGGTCTTTTCATAGAAACTCACGAAGATCCTGCCTGTGCATTGTCAGACGGTGCCAATATGTTGAAACTGGACCAGCTGGAAGGTTTGCTGCACAAACTTACACGGATTCGGGAAGCGATTCTGTAGTTTAGTTTAATTTATTTACATTTAGTTTTAAAAAACTTCACATTGAAAAAACAGATCTTTTTATCCGCATCACTGTTTCCTCTCTTGATATTATCGCAGGGAAGAGATACGCTTCGCACCCAACAGATCGAGGAAGTGGTTTTCCAAAGACAGTCCAGCAGGTCCAATGATCAGACCAACGTCAGCATCAAAGCCGGAGAAGCAGCACAAATCGCTTCTGTTTCCGGGGGAATTGAAGGACTTATTAAAACGTTGCCTTCCGTAAATTCCAATACCGAACTTTCATCTCAATATATGGTACGGGGTGGTAATTACGACGAAAATCTGATCTACATCAATGATATTGAGATTTACAGACCATTTCTGATCAGAAACTCAATGCAGGAAGGGATGAGCATCATCAATCCTGATATGGTTTCTATCGTGAATTTCTCGGCAGGTGGATTTGAAGCGAAATATGGTGACAAAATGTCGTCTGCACTCAATATCTATTACCGTGAACCGGAGAAATTTGAGATTTCGGGAGAAGCCAGTCTGATAGGAGGGAGGCTCACCACGGGTTTTGCCACCGATAATAAAAAACTCACAGCTTTGGTTTCCGGAAGGTATAGAAATACCAATCTCATACTCAAAACTTTGAATGAAAATACCGATTTCAATCCGGTGTATATGGACTTTCAGTCGTTTATCAATTATCATGTCAGCCCGAAATTCTCATTGTCATTTCTGGGGTATTTTTCACAGAATGAATTTGAAATGATTCCGAAAAACAAACAGGTAGAGTTTGGAACTGTCAATCAGCCTATTCGGATCAATATGTTTTACAGCGGGAAAGAAGACGACCGCTATAAAAACATGATGGGAACTTTTTCCCTGAACTATAAGCCCAATGATCAATGGCGGTTTTCACTGGATAACTTTGCCTACCAAAACCGAGAAAGGGAATATTACAGTATCGCATCCGCTTATATTTTGGAGGCATTTGATCCCATTACCAATGAACCCGCAACTTCCTACGATATTGGCGGACAGATAGAACACGCAAGAAACGATCTTTTAATTAAAACTTACGGAGCCCAATTCAGAACACGCTTCAAACCGAATATCAATTCCGATATCGAACTCGGACTGAAGTACGAAAGAGAAGATCTCCGGGATTTCACCAACGAATGGAAATTAATAGATTCTTTAGGCTACAATGTTCCCCGGGATCAGGTAATTCCCGGAGTTTTGGACGATAGCGCTCTGGAACTGCAATATCATTTAGCAGGTAATAATCACATTCAGCCAACGAGGCTTTCAGCTTATTTGCAGTATTCCAATAAATTCTATTGGGGAAGAAGCCGTGCCTTCGTGAATGTGGGTGCGCGTGTTGCCAACTGGAGTTTTAATAAAGAAACCATATTCTCGCCAAGAGCACAGTTTTCATTAAAACCCGATTGGAAACAGGATATGCTGTTCAGAATTTCCGGAGGAGTATATTACCAACAGCCGTTTTATAAGGAGATAAAAGACCTGAGTGGAAGTTTTAATGATCAAATCAAATCGCAGCGTTCTTACCAGCTCATCCTCGGAAACGATTATGAATTCTCGATGTACGACCGTCCTTTCAAATTGACTACTGAACTGTATTACAAGAAGATGGATGATATGATTCCTTATTTTATGGATAATGTACGCATTCGATATGCAGGTCAGAATATAGCAGAGGGATATGCCTATGGTGTTGATGCACGACTTTTCGGCGAATTTGTACCTGGTGTAGATTCATGGTTATCTGCAAGCTATGCGCGAACTTACGAGAATATTAACGGGATGGGCGATTTACCACGCGGTACAGACCAGCGTTTCCGTTTCTCCGTTTTTTACCAGGATTATATGCCGCGATTTCCTAAAATGAGAGTAAATCTGACGGGTGTTTTTGCTATGGGATTGCCAACGGGAGCTCCGGTAATGTTTGATTCCGCAGGCCAGCCGGATGTGATGTCACGGTATCAGTTTCAGAAAACATTGCCTTCGTACAAGCGTGTGGATATCGGACTTTCATATGTTTTTATTGATCCGAAAGAGAAAAATAAAATGTGGGGATTCTGGGGCAATTTTGAAGAACTTACTTTAGGCGTACAAGTTTTTAATGCATTCAATATTTATAATACGGTCGCCAATCAATGGGTAACCGACGTGAGCAATAATTATATTTATCCGGTGCCTGTAAATCTGACAGGTAGGTTTTTCAATGCCAAATTAGAGTTTAGAATAAGATAACAGCAGCCGGTTGAAATAACCGGTTTTTGTTCTTGCATACACTCCCTATAATTTACATTATGTTAAATTGGAATGGTTCTGCGATTTTCTTATATTATCGAAAATGATACAATCGCCGCTTCTCTTTAATGTTTGTAATATGTGTTCTAAATCCTAATATCACGATAAAATGTATCTTTGCTTAAAATTATTTGATATGAAGAAATACATTTTTATAGCGACTGTATCGTGGCTCTTCATTGGATGCGAGAAGAAAAATGAAACGAATAATGTTTTAGCCAAGAAAGAAACTGCAACAGTTAATGAAAGTGACATCGCTATCGAGGAAATACCTGAGGACTGCTACATACACGTTACCGGAAAAGATACATTATTTGTAAAACTAAGCGATAATCTGGGGACCATCACCGGAACAATGAACTATAAAAACTTCCAGAAAGACAGTTCTTCAGGTGATATCTCGGGAATTGCCGATGGGGATACCATCAGAGTAGACTATAATTTCACTGCGGAAGGAACCCAATCGACACGGGAAATCTGGTTTCTGAAAAAAGACGGAACGCTCATTGAAGGTACCGGCGAATATGATGAAACAGGCCAACGGTTCAAACCCACAACGGTACATTTTTCCGGCGGACGCATCTTGCAACCCGCAGACTGTAGATAATTCAGACTTAATAAAATTGAAAATCCGCTTTACAAAAGCGGATTTTTTCATTGTTATTCCATGTCTTCCTGTAGTTCTTTCGCCTGATAGTTCTGTACAAGTTCTATAGCATTCGACACCACATCGCTCAATGCCGTTATGTACGTACCTTCTTCTGCCAGACTTATTGCATGCTTCAGCGCTTCAATTTCCTTGGGAATGATTTCAAAACTTGGATTCCGGCCTGAAGAATGAATTCCATCGATCACCAGACCATTTATTTCTTCCTCTGTACGGCCACGTAAATGTTTCTCATTTCTGATAATGATATGATCAAACATCCTACCTGCAATTTGTCCGCATTTTCTGATATCTTCATCTCTGCGATCGCCGACGCCGGAGATGATTCCAATCTTTTTCGGGCTTTCAATATTTTTTAGGAAATCTTCTATAGCTTCGTACCCGGCAGGATTATGGGCAAAATCAATAAGGACTTTGAAGTTTTTAAATTTGAACACATTGAGTCGGCCGGGAGTCAGTTGTGCACTTGGAATAAATGTTCGGAGTGAATTGGCAATATCTTCAATTTCGAATCCGTAAAGATACGTCGCCAGGCTGGCAGCTAACACGTTCTTAATCATGAATTTAGCCTTCCCTTCTAAGGTAACAGGAATGTTGATTACTTTTGCAATACGAATTTTCCAGTCCCCTTTTTTTATCGTGATATAGCCTTCCTCCAGAATACAGGTAGTTCTTCCCTCTTTCGCAAATTTCTTTATAAACGGATTCTCTTCGTCTAAGCTGAACAGCGCAACTTTAGCATCCAGATCGTTGATTAATCTCATTGAATATTCATCGTCTGCATTCAGTACGCACCACCCGTCTTTTTTTACACTGTCCAGCACTACCCTTTTCACTTTGGTCAGATCTTTTAAAGTATGAATATCGCTTATCCCGAGATGATCTTCATTAATATTTGTGAGCACTCCAATGTCACATTGTCCGAATCCCAGTCCCGAACGAAGGATTCCCCCGCGTGCTGTTTCCAGTACAGCAAATTCTACAGTAGGGTCTTTTAGAATAAATTCTGCGGATACCGGCCCGGTTGTATCACCTTTGGCGAGCATGGTATTTTGGATATAAATTCCATCCGAAGTAGTGAATCCCACTCTGTATCCGTTATTTTTTACAATATGGGAAATCAGTCTGGTAGTAGTGGTTTTTCCGTTGGTTCCCGTTACAGCAATGATGGGAATAGTGAACGGTTTTCCGGGCGGATACAGCATATCTACCACCGGACCCGCAACATTTCTTGGAAGCCCTTCACTGGGAGCGAGATGCATTCTGAATCCGGGTGCAGCATTCACTTCCAAAATAACACCACCACTTTCTTTTAAAGGTTGGGTGAGATTATCTGCCATAATATCGATGCCGCACACATCCAGCCCGATGATTTTTGAAATACGCTCACACATGGTAATGTTTTCCGGGTGCACCATGTCGGTTACATCTATAGAAGTTCCGCCGGTAGAAAGATTGGCAGTAGATTTTAAGTATACGGTTTCTCCCTTCTGTGGAACTGTTTCTAAAGTATAGTTTAATTTTTCAAGCAACTCCAGCGTATCTTTATCTATACTAATTTCTGTAAGTGCATTTTCGTGGCCGTAGCCTCTTCTTGGATCCTGATTTTCAATGTTAATAAGTTCCTGAATAGTAGTTAAGCCATCTCCGACAATATGGGCGGGCACGCGGCGTGCTGCAGCCACCATCTTATGATTAATAACTAAAATCCGATAATCAAATCCGGTAACATACCGCTCTACAATAACTTTATGCGAAATGGTTTGCGCATAGACCAGGCCTTCTTTGGCTGTGGTCCAATCATTAACATTGATAGTCTGGCCCCGCCCGTGATTGCCGTTCAGTGGTTTAAGAACCAATGGATATCCGATTTTTCTGATTACCCTTTCCAAACCCTCCTCATCTGTAACTAGGTCGCCGGACGGAACGGGAATCGCAGCATCTTCGAGCATATTCTTTGTTATTTCCTTGTTGCAGGCAATGTCAACGGCGATAGAACTCGTTTTCCCTGTAATGGTAGCCTGAAATCTATGCTGGTTAATTCCGTACCCCAATTGCACCAAAGAATTTTTCCCGAGCCTTATCCAGGGAATTTTTCTGGATTGTGCTTCTTCTACGATACTTCCCGTAGAAGGTCCTAGTCTTACCCGTTCCCGGATTTCTCTCAACTGTTGGATGCAAGCATCAATATCATATTCTGTATTATCAATTAAAGCTTGTGCAATTTTGACTGATTCTTCTGCGGCATAAATGCCCGCATTTTCCTCAATATAATTAAAAACCACATTATAAACACCGGGAGTTTTGGTTTCTCTGGTTCTTCCGAAACCGGTTTCCATTCCGGCAAGAGACTGTATTTCCAAAGCAATGTGTTCAATAACATGCCCCATCCAGGTACCCGTTTCAATGCGATGAAAGAAACCTCCTTCGTATCCTTCGGAACAGCGGTGAGTGATAAGAGAAGGGATGAGTTTTTCTATCCGTTCCCGAAAACCGTCTATTTTGTTGGTAGGAAATTGTTCCAATTCTTCCAGATTGAGCCTCATTTGAATCAGTTTCTTTCTGCTGATACTCCATATATTAG
>JAEYOX010000008.1 GCA_023411265.1 Bacteroidota bacterium
AATCTTATTTAGATTCAATTTAAATAACGTATATTTGCCAATGAAAAATGTACGATGTGAAAAGAAGTAACTTCATTAAAATGAGCAGGTTTCCACTGAACCAATCTGGGAAAATTCTAGATTATGATAACAATAGACTGATGATGCCCAACAAGATTATCGAGATGGGACTGCTGCCAGAAACCATTTTTAAAATTTTGTATCAGGCTCCGTTCGGCGGACCATTATATATTGAGTTTGGTAAAGAAAACAGCAGAATTGCACTTCGCAGAGAAGAAGCAGAATATTTAATCGTAGAAGAAATCCGATAAAGGCGGAGGTTTTTAAATAATTTAAAATGGCAAAAAACCATACCCAGATTCTTCTGGTAGGAAATCCCAACGTAGGAAAATCAACAATTTTTAATGCGCTTTGCAACAGGAAACAAAAAACGGGGAACTATGCCGGTGTTACTGTGGCCAGCCATTCCGGAACATATCTTTACAAAGAAAGGGAAACAGAAATTATAGACCTTCCCGGCTCGTACAGCATCTATCCCGACTCTGAAGACGAGGCTATTTTTACAAAATTTCTGATTCAGGAGCAAAACCAATATTCAGGGGCAATTTATATTCTGGATGCTTTGAATCTGAAAAGGGGTTTGTTGCTTTTCCAGCAAATCCAAGACTTGGGAATTCCGCTTTTGTTGGTCGTAAACCAAATAGATGAGGCAGAAAAAAGAGGAATTCATATTGATTTCGACCTCCTTTCCCAACAACTGAATGCCGAAATTATCCGAACCAACGCCAAGGAAAAAGTTGGCTTAGATGAATTACGAGAAGCAGTTTATCAGAATAAGTTTAGAAAATCTGAAGATATTTCCTTTGAGATTCCTTTGGAACAAAAGGAAATTGTACATCGCATTGCTAATCAGGCAAATGAAAAAAATCCGTACAAAGTCTGGACTCTTCTTTCTTCAGAAAAATATTTGGGCAAACTCGAATCGGTACATGAACAACTGACAGATCACGATAGAAAATGTCTTGTTCCAAAACGGCTTCAGACGCAGGAAACCATCAGAAGATATCGCGAAATTGATAAAATTCTACCCCATGTAATTTCAAAAAAGCCTCAGTTCAAAGAACTTCTGACAGAAAAAGTAGACCGGCTTTTGGTGCACCCTTTCTGGGGGTATGTTTTTTTTGCAGCTATTTTGCTGTTTATTTTTCAGATGGTCTTTTTTATGGCTGAATACCCGATGAACTGGATTGATGCCGGATTCGCCTGGCTTGCAGAAAATGTAAAAGCGGTTCTTCCTGAAGGTCCGCTCAGCAGTCTCATTGGAGATGGAATTATTCCCGGGATTGGAGGCATCGTCATTTTTGCACCACAAATCGGAATATTACTGTATTTTCTCTATTTGCTGGAAGATTCAGGTTATATGGCGAGAGTAGTTTTTCTAATGGACCGCTGGCTGAAGGTTTTCGGACTGAACGGAAAAAGCATTGTTCCATTAATTTCCGGGATAGCTTGTTCCATTCCCGCCATCATGTCCACCAGAAATATTGAAAATGTAAAGGAAAGACTCATCACCATTTTGGTGACACCGTTTATGACGTGCGCAGCGCGGCTTCCTGTTTACACCATTATCATTGCGCTTGTGATTCCCGCCGAAAAATTCATGGGTATAGATTATCGCGCCCTTGCCTTATTGGGAATGTATGTATTGGGATTTGTAACAGCCCTCGTTTCTGCATTAATATTAAAAAAAAGCATCAAACAGAAAACAAAAAGTTTTCTCATTATGGAACTGCCTCCGTACAAGAAACCACTTTTCGGATATGATTTTAAACTGATGCTGGAAAAAGTGTGGGATTTTATCAACGGAGCTGGAAGAGTGATTTTGGCGGTGAGTGTTATTCTGTGGTTTCTGAGTTATTTAGGCCCGAAACAAAATCCTGATCAGTATGTGGCTACAGATGTACACCTTCATGATTCTTATCTTGCCAAAATGGGAAAAGCTATCGAACCGGTTGTGGAACCTTTGGGCTATGACTGGAAAATGGGGGTATCCATTATCTCAAGTTTTGCGGCAAGAGAAGTTTTTGTAGGAACAATGGCAACTTTATATAGCCTTGATGATGATGTAGAAGAAGGGCCTATTGTAGAAAAAATGAGAAATGACGTAAAACCCAACGGCGACAAGGTGTTTACATTGGCCACTGGACTTTCCATCTTGGTGTATTATGCTTTTGCCATGCAGTGTATTTCTACCATTGCTGTCGTTTACCGCGAAACCCGAAGCATCAAATGGACAGCATTACAGTTGGTCGGAATGACAGGACTGGCATATCTGGCAGCCTTCTTAGTGTATCAGTTTTTTAAATAATTCAAATGAAATGGAAACATCACTATTAATACAATATATCATTATAGCAGTCTTGGTTCTAGCGTCTTGTTATTCCATTTTCAAAATTTTCAGAAAAAATTTTTCTCAGAAGAAATTCAAGGATAAAGACAATGGCTGCAGCAGCAAGTGCTGTTCGTAGAAACCACTTTAATTCGTATTTTTGCAGCAATTTTAAAAAATCTAATAACTAATTTTAAAAAATTATGGCATTAATTAAATCCATTTCCGGAATTCGCGGAACCATTGGAGGAAAAGTAAATGATAACTTGACGCCTATAGATGTTGTGAAATTTACTGCGGCATTCGGTACTTGGCTTCAGCGGAATCATAACAGGAAAAATCTTACTTTGGTCATTGGGCGTGATGCGAGAATCTCTGGTGCAATGGTCAACGGATTAGTGACAGCCACGCTTCAGGGCTTGGGTATAAATGTAGTTGATCTCGGACTTTCTACCACACCTACGGTAGAAGTAATGGTGCCGGAACTGAACGCAGACGGTGGCATTATCCTAACCGCTTCTCATAATCCAAAACAATGGAATGCGCTGAAACTCCTGAACGAAAAAGGAGAATTCATCAATGGCGAAAATGGTGCAGTAGTATTGGAAATTGCCGAAAATGAAGATTTTCAATTTGCGGAAGTGGATGATTTAGGTAAATATGAAATCCGAACAGATGCTTTCGATATTCACATCAGCAAAATTCTTGCACTACCGATGGTAGATACTAAAGCCGTGAAAACAAAGAAATTCAAAGTTGTTCTGGATGCAGTGAATTCCACAGGAGGAATTTCTCTTCCTCCACTTCTAGAGAAACTTGGATGCGAAGTGGTGAAATTATACTGTGAACCGAACGGCCATTTTCCGCACAATCCGGAACCGCTGAAGGAGCATCTTTCCGACATTTGCGAACTCGTGAAAAAAGAAAAGGCTGACTTGGGAATTGTTGTAGATCCCGATGTGGACAGGCTCGCTATTATTGATGAGAACGGAGAAATGTTCGGAGAAGAATACACCTTAGTTGCGGTGGCAGATTATCTTTTGAAACATAAAAAAGGTGCTGCTGTTTCCAATCTTTCTTCCAGCCGCGCATTGCGTGATGTTGCCGGAAAGCATCATTCCGAATACTTTGCAAGTGCTGTTGGCGAAGTGAACGTAGTAACGCTTATGAAAGAAAAAAAAGCCGTTATCGGCGGCGAAGGAAATGGAGGAATTATCTATCCTGAATTGCATTACGGCAGAGATTCTTTGGTGGGAACGGCTCTTTTCCTAACGCATTTGGCACATGAAAACAAGACGGTTTCCGAGCTTCGGGCTTCCTATCCTTCGTATTTCATGGGTAAGAAGAAAATAGAATTGACGCCCGAAATTAACGTGGATGATCTTTTAACAAAAATGGAAAATGAGTATCAAAATGAGGAGATGTCCACGATTGACGGAGTAAAGATTGATTTTCCTGAAAGTTGGGTTCACTTCAGAAAATCAAACACGGAGCCTATTATCAGGATTTATACGGAAGCGAAATCTCAGAAAATAGCAGATCAGTTAGGCGATGAGATGATTAGTAAAATAAAAAGTTTGATTTAAACCGGAACTATTTGTCCCATCATTAGCTAGTTTGAAGGAAAAAATGAATTGATAGTTGACATATCATTGGAAATTTTTATTAACTTTATAAAAAAGTTTTTTGTAAGATTTTAAGAGCTATTTAAAAGAGCTTCTGAAAAAGAGAAATTGATCCCAAGAAACTGAAATGAAGAAATGGAGAAGATGAAGAATAGACAGGCACTTTTCGCCTACTATAAAGTTGATAACTAACTATCAAAATGTTTCTTTTACAAATAGAAAAGAAACTAAAAAGATAACTTAATTTATATGTTTTTTCAAAGTTGGGATATATTTTTCCTGCATTGGAAAGACTTGAGACACAATATTGGAAGATTTTTTTGAAAATGAACTTGCGCGAAAGTTCGAAGAAATGGTGGAAAATAATGATGAATTTTATTTCGACACCGAAGAATTAGAAGACATCATTATCTATTATCTGGAGCTGGGAGATATTTCCTATGCAGATATTGCAGTGAATTATGGGCTGAAAATCCACCCTCAATCCACTGAAATTAAAATTAAGAAACTGGAAGTGCTTTTAGAGCTGGAAGATTATCATACGGCTAAACAGCTTATTGATGAACTTAAAGATGCTTCCGAAGTGCATACCGATTTCTTGGTGTGCTGCGCCAAATATTATTCTAACCTCGGAAATCCTGCTAAATCAATAGCTTATTGTGAAAAAGCTCTTGAGCTAGGAGAAGAGGAAAATTTCCTCCATAATTTTATTGCAGATGAATATGTAAATCTTGGCGATCCGTTTAATGCGCTAAAGAACTATAAAAAAGCATTGAAATTTGATCCGAATGATGAATATTCCTTTGAAAACTGCCTTCATTGCTTCTCTAATTTAAATAAGCATGATGAAGCACTGAGCTTTCTGAACAATTATCTGGATCAGTTTCCTTTCTCGGAAACAGCCTGGTACGAATACGGGCAGTATTTCTACAACAGAAAAAATTACGAAGAAGCCATCAGAGGATTTGATTATTTGCTCGCAATCAATTCGGGGGCAGTAGGTATTTACGGAAATAAGGCGGCTTGCTATGAAGCATTGAAAGATTGGGAAAAAGCAATTACGGTATATGAAGAAATGCTGGAACTGGAACATACCAAGGCTTTCACATTTTATAAAATAGGACTGTGCTACAAAGAATTGAAACAGCTCGTTCCTGCCTTAGCTCATTTTCAGAAAGCGCTGATTGAAGACCCTCAGTTTTACCATGCAATGATAGAGCAAAGTCTTGTTTACGAGGAGCTTGGAGGAATGAAAGAGGCTTTGCATTTTGCAAAAGAAGCCGCTTCCTATAACGAGAATAATGTTGAATTTCTGAAACGTCTGGCCTATCTCAGCATTCAGATGGGTGAAATGGAAGAAAGCGAACAGTGCCTGAAGAAAATGGTTCAGAGAGAACCTAGTTTGTTCTACAACTGGTATGCGTACATTGAAGTTCTTATGATTTTGGGAGAATTTAATGATGCATTGGAAGTACTGGAAGAAGCCGTGGTACTGCATCAAAGAGCTGAACTGTACTATCAGATGAGCAATTGCTGGTACAGTTTGAAGAACGCAGTCAAAGGGAAAGAATTTCTGCATAAAGCACTGGAAATGGACGCCGCTCTTTTAGAAGATATGGGAAAGAAATATCCTTATATCAAAGAAGCATTGAAGAAATACAAAATCAAAAAGAAATAATAATTTAAAAAACCGGAGAAATTCTCCGGTTTTTTTCTGCTTTTATTCACTATTTTATTGGTTTACTCCTCAAAAAAATCAGGCCGCCAATAATGACCAGCCCGCCCATCAACTGAATTACTGTTAGCCTTTCGCCGTCTAAAACACCCCAAAGAACTGCAACGATGGGCATCAACAAAGTAACTGTAGAAGCGAATAACGGACTTGAGATTTTTAAAAGCCGATAATTCAGAAGCATTGCAAGCCCAGTTCCGAAGACAGATAGTAAACTGACATAACCCAATCCGACAAATTCGGAAGATGTTCCTTTAAATTCACTAAAAAATCCAGTGGATATCAGAGCCAAAAGAGACGGAAGAAAAAGCACATAGAAAAACACAAATCCTGATAAAACCTGCGAAGATATATCGCTTAACCGGGCTTTTACCGTAGTCATACTCACTGCATACAGAAAGGTAGCCATGAGCAGTAGCAGAATAGGAAAAAATTTGATTCCGGTTTCTCCCTGCGAGCCTAACATCAGAACACATGCACCCACAAAACTGATGCTGACTCCAAAAATCTGTCTTCCTGTAGTTGCAGATTTCCAGAATAATCCGCCCACAATAATCACAAATATCGGCATCATGGAATTGATGATTCCAGCTACACTGCTGCTGATCTGGGTTTCCGCAATGGGGAAAAGAAACATTGGGATGAAGTTTCCGGAAAAAGCCGCCAAAACCAACCATTTTATTCTTTTTCGAGGGAATTTTTTTCGGTGAATGATAGCTAATGGCGAAAGCAACAGTCCGGCTATCAAGACGCGTAAAGCCCCAACTTGATACGGATCAAAATGTTCCAACCCTTTTTTGATCAAAATAAAAGAGGAGCCCCAGATGATGGTAAGAACAATGAGCAAAATCCATTTTTCTTTTTCAGGATTCATGATGCAGCATAGAGATAAGATAAAAATTCGGCTTTTGAAATCATTTTTGCGCCAAGACTATGAAGATGATCGGTATAAACCTGGCAGTCAATGAGGCTTAATTCATGCTGATGTTGCGACGCAAAATAGATAAATCCCGCTTTAGAGGCATTGCTCACTTTTGAAAACATACTTTCGCCACAGAATACCCTCCCGATTAGAAGTCCATATAATCCGCCTACCAATTCCTCGTCCTGCCACACTTCCACACTCTTTGCAATTCCCCTATTGTGCAGCTGAACGAAGGTTTCAATCAGTTCGTCGGAAATCCAGGTGTCATTTTGATCTTTTCTGGGTGAGTTTTTACATTGTTTCATCACTTCTTCAAAACATCTGTTTTCCGTAAACCGGAAAACATTGCGGGTCATTATTTTCCGCATCGAGTTGGAAATTTTTAATTCTTTAGGGAAAAGCACAAACCTCGGATCGGGACACCACCACAGAATTTCTTCACCCGGATTGTACCACGGAAAAATACCGTGTTGATATGCCAAAAGCACACGATCCACAGACAAGTCGCCGCCCTGCGCTATCAGTCCGCCAAGAGGATGATAAAAAGCAGGGTTCGGAAATGAAATTTCATCTTTCTGAAGTTGAATCATGATGAAAAATAAATCCTACTTTTTCTTAAAAAGCAGGATCTTAAAATTATTTTTTGCATGATATTAGAACGGTAAATCATCATCCTCATCATCAGAAAAAGGGTTTTCATTAGCGGGTGCCGATGAAGACTGATGCGTATTTTGAGCAGCTTGCGTAGGCTCAGCGCCGGAATTTTCGTAAATCTTTTCTATTCTCCAGCCTACGATGCTGTTGAAATATTTAGTAACACCGTCTGGCGCAGTCCATTCTCTTCCGCGAAGGTTGATGCCTACTTTCACTTGTTCTCCTTCAGAAAAATTATCGAGCAGGCTTATTTTATCAGAAAGAAACTCTATACTGATGGGTTGCGGATACTGTTCCTGAGTTACGAGTATCATTTCTCTTTTTTGAAATCCGCTTGCAAAAGTTTGAGCTTCAAATATTTTCTTTATTGTTCCTTGTAGTTCCATAGCAATAGTATTAGAAAGTGTAAAAATAACAAATTGAAGAATAGTAACCGAATGAATCGGAGAATTGTTAGTAAAAATATTTCCCGGAATAATTTGGGATTAAGAATTAAAAAATATTATATTTGCACTCACAAAAAAGAAGAGCGTTCTTTATTATCTGCGGATGTGGTGTAATTGGTAGCCACGCCAGACTTAGGATCTGGTGCCGAGAGGCGTGGGGGTTCGAGTCCCTTCATCCGCACTTCCTATATTTCTGAATAAAAAATTCGGAAATGTTCGCGAAAATAGCTCAGTTGGTAGAGCACGACCTTGCCAAGGTCGGGGTCGCGGGTTCGAGTCCCGTTTTTCGCTCTGTTCTACTTTGCCCTGGTGGTGGAATTGGTAGACACGCAGGACTTAAAATCCTGTGTCCGTAAGGACGTACGGGTTCAAGTCCCGTCTGGGGTACTCGAAACGCAGCAATCAAGGATTGGCTGCGTTTTGTTATTTCCGTCAATATTAAACATCCAGAAAAAACCAGTATTTTTGTAGCAATTAGGAATAGATGTCAGATATTATTCAGCTTTTACCGGATCATGTTGCTAACCAAATCGCTGCCGGCGAAGTGGTGCAAAGGCCTGCTTCTATCGTAAAAGAACTGTTGGAAAATGCTATAGATGCTAAAGCAAATAAAATTGAACTTATCGTACGGGAAGCCGGAAAAAATTTAATTCAGGTGGTGGATGACGGAATCGGAATGTCGGAAACCGATGCCAGAATGGCTTTTGAACGGCATGCCACTTCGAAAATCCGCACAACGGAAGACATCTTTCATATTGCTACCAAAGGATTCCGGGGTGAAGCTTTGGCTTCCATTGCGGCAGTAGCTCAGGTAGAGCTTAAAACCCGGAAAAGTGATACAGTAATTGGAACCAACATCTATATTGAAGGCGGTGGATTACAATTTCAGGAACCTGTGCAAACGGCTGAAGGATCCAATTTTCAAGTGAAAAATCTTTTCTATAATGTTCCGGCAAGGCGAAAGTTCCTGAAAAATAATAACGTAGAATTTCGCCATATTATTGATGAATTTCAAAGAGTCGCCCTCGCTCATGAAGATGTGGAATTTTCTCTGTTTCATGATGATGAGCCTGTCTTCAGATTGAGAAGAGGCACGCAAATCCAGCGTATTCTGGATATTTTCGGCAGGAAATTGCAACCGCTTCTTATTCCCATTAAAGAAAATTTAGGCTGGGTGAAACTGGAAGGGTATGTAGCCAAGCCTGAAGGTGCCAAAAAAGTACGCGGCGAGCAATTTCTCTTTGTTAACGGAAGATTTTTCCGAAGCCCGTATCTGAATAAAGCCGTTCAGGAAGCGTTTGACGGATTGTTACTTCCCGGCTATATTCCCACTTTTTTTCTTTATCTGGAATTAGATCCAGAGAAAATAGATGTCAATATTCATCCCCAGAAAACGGAAGTGAAATTTGAAGACGAACATCTTATTTTCGCCTTATTCCGTTCTACGATAAAAAAATCACTGGGAATTTACAATATTTCGCCAAGCTTGGATTTCGACAGGGATCCGCAGATGGATGATATGTTTAAAACTTCAAAAGCGAATAACGGGAGTTTCAAATTGCCCGAAGTGGTAGTAGATAGGAATTACAATCCTTTTCTGGAAGAAAAAACGGTGAAACAAGCTGAAATTCAGAATCTTTCTGAAATGTATCACCAAAATATTTCGGCGGCTCCTTCCAAAATAAATCTTTTCGAAGATGAAGATTTTGATGAAGACCTGATGAGGCTTCCCAATGGCTACTGGCTTTTCAACAAAGGTGAAAAGACATTGATGCTGGATCTGGGAAGAATGCACCGGCTGGTGGTTTCGGAAAAAAATAAAAACAAAAAAAGAAATAAAAACTCCAGCGCGCTGCTTTTCTCTTTGGAATACCATATGAATGAGGTAGAAAAGAATAAGTACAGATCCATCAAGAAATTTCTGCCGGATTTGGGGTTTGATATTAAAATAGCGCATGAAAATGTTCTCCGAATAGATGCAGTTCCGGAAGGTCTGAAAGAAACTCAGGTGATGAAGTTTTTTGAAAATTTATTTGAAATTCTGGAGTACCGCACGGAAGATGATTTTATGAACTATTATGAAAACCAGTGGAATAAAATGCAGAGCAAGTCTCGGTTCGATTTTATTTACAAAATCGATGCAGAGCAGCTGATCCGGGATTATTCTGAACTGGGCTTCCCCGAATATCTTCCCAACGGCAAACGGTGCTATTATGAGCTTCCGTTGGATGAACTCAAAAATAAATTTTAGAAAATATGTTCCAAAATATCACTCCTGTTACGAAAACGATCATCATCATTAATGTGATTGTTTTTTTGCTTTCTTTTATTCTACCCAACTTAATGTATCATCTGGCGGCCTATTATCCTTTTTCTCAAAGTTTTAAAATCTGGCAGATTATCACCCACATGTTCGCTCATGGAGGGTGGATGCATTTGCTTTTCAATATGTTTACTTTGCTGAGTTTCGGGCCGGTTCTAGAAAAAGTTCTGGGAGACCGGAAATATATAAGTTTTTACCTGATTTGCGGTTTAGGCTCATTTATTATCTATAATATATGGAATTATTTTCTGGTTCAGGAAGCAGCGAATGCATTATTGGAGTCGGGAATTAACCCGGCGGCAATTTTTGCGAATGCCGATTTTTTTAATTTTAATCCTGCCTATTATAACTCGCTTTCGGGAGCTGAACAGCATCTTTTCAATTTACTTTCAACACCTATGGTAGGAGCTTCAGGCGCCATCTTCGGAGTGGTGACAGCATTTGCCATATTATTTCCTAATGCTGAACTTTTTTTCATGTTCATTCCCTTTCCGGTGAAAGCAAAATATCTGTTGCCTGTTATTATTTTAGGATCATTATTTTTAGGATTCAGGCAGTTTGAAGGTGACAATATAGCTCATTTTGCCCATCTTGGCGGCGCTTTGATTGGATTTCTCTGGATTAGGAACTGGAAGAACAAGCAAAATTTTAACAGATTCAGATGAGGATTTTCCGGTCCGTCCTGATGTTGGGTCATCTTGCAGTGATGCTTATGCTTTTCGGCACTATGCTCAATGCTTATGTTCCGCCGCGGGTGGTTCCTTATCTCAACCTGCTTTCGCTGGCATTTCCGGGGTTGTTTATTTTTCATCTTTTAATGTGCCTTTTATGGATAATCAGCTGGAAAAAAAGGGCTTTTTTCTTTTTGTTTCTTACGTTGTTTCTCATACAGCCCGCCAAAAGATGGCTCAATTTTAGTGGTGAAAAAAAAGAGGAAGGAAACCTTAAAGTGCTAACCTTCAATGTAAAAGGAGCAGATTACGGATTTAGTGACATTCAGAATTATCTTCAAAATCAGGACGCTGATGTGATTTTAATTCAGGAATTTGGAGGCAATTTTCCTGTGGAAGGATATGATTATTCAGCGTATCATAATATTGTTGCAGTGACATCAAAAACTGAAATCCTCCATCACGAGAAAATAGAAATGAATTCTTATCCCGGAAGTGCTCTGTTCGCAGATATTAAAATTAAAGGACAAACCATCCGTTTTATTACTGTGTATTTACATCCTTTTTCTTTCGACAAACAAAAAGTAAAACCTGCCGATGATTTTGAAGAAAATAAAGCCAAATCGAAATATATACTGAAACAGTTGATTCCGAACTTCAAAAGGCATCAGGATGAGGTCGAAAAAATTCGGGAGGTCATTACAAATTCACCATATCCGGTGATTTTAACCGGTGATTTTAATGCGGTTCCGAATTCTTATGAGTATTACCAACTTTCAGCCGGTTTACAGGATGTTTTCGTGGCTGTCGGAAATGGAAACGGAACCAGTTTTCACGATTATAAAATCCCGATCAGAATAGATTATATCTTTGCTTCAAAAAGTCTGAAACCTGTAAATTATATAATTGACCGTACGGTGAAGCTTTCAGATCATTATCCCGTTATGGCAGAATTTAAAATCAAAAATCCATGAGATTGAAAGTCATTTTCTTTTTGCTTATCATTTTTTTGATGGCTTCATGTAATAAAGCCCATCGGAAATATCGTGTAGAAGCCGATGAAAATCTCCCTGCGCCTTATGATACCGTAGCAATCGATTCCTTTTCACCCGGCGCGTCTTCTTCAGTTTTAACGAAACCGAAAACACTTCTTTCTGATTCTTTAAAGGAAAAAGTTCGTAATTAAACTAAAGATTCTGATTTAATTCCAAAAGCGGATCGATATATTCCCTGTCATTGCTGAGCCTCGGGACTTTATTCTGTCCTCCCAGCTTTCCGCGTGATTCCATCCAGTGATAGAATAGATTAGGTTTTGCACTGTGTACAATAGGTCTTTTTAAAGTCATATTATTGTAACGCTTCGCCTCATAATCTGAGTTGATAGATTTCAAGCAATTATCAAATGTGTCGATGAAAAGATCGAGATCTGATGGGAATTTATTAAATTCAAAAATCCATTCGTGGGCACCGCTTTCATTTCCTTTCATAAAAACCGGAGCGCCTGTAAAATCTCCAACATTTGCATTGCTTGCTTTGCAGGCCTCGGTAATCGCCGTTTCTACATTACCGATCATCAACTCTTCACCAAAAGCATTGATATAATGTTTGGTTCGGCCTGAAATTTTTATTCTGAAAGGATCTAAGGAGGTAAAGATGACGGTATCTCCAATCAGGTATCGCCACAATCCGCCGTTAGTTGTCAGCACAATAGCATAGTTCACCCCTTTTTGTACTTCTTCCAACGGGATGGCTTTCGGCTCACTTTTTCCGAAGGAATCCATCGGAATAAATTCGTAGAAAATACCATAATCCAGCATCAGCAGCATCTCGTCGCTGTCGCTTCGATCCTGAATTCCAAAAAATCCTTCCGAAGCGTTGTATATTTCGTAATAATTGATGTCTTTTCCAATTACTTCCCGGTACTGTTCTCTATAAGGTTTGAAACTGATACCGCCGTGGAAAAAGACTTCCAACTGGGGCCAGATTTCAGAAATTGTGCCTGCATTCGTTTCTTTCAATACTCGTTGCAGCAACACCATCATCCAGCTGGGAACACCTGTAAGACTGCCGACCTCCTCATTTTTCACTTCTGAAATAATGGCTTTTAGTTTACTTTCCCATTCCGCCATCAGCGAAACTTTTCTGCTGGGAACCGTAGTAAGTTCTACCCAAAAGGGAAGATTGTCGATTAATATCGCAGAAAGATCACCAAACTTGGTATTGAACTGCTCATACATTTCCGCACTTCCTCCCAACCGTAGGTTTTTGTTAGAGAAGAGAAGGTTATCGGGATGGTTGTTGGCATAGATGGAAATTAAATCTTTGCCCGCTTTGAAATGGCAGTCATTCAGGCTTTCTTCTGTAATGGGGATGTACTTGCTTTTTGCATTTGTAGTTCCGGAGGATTTGGCAAAATGGCGAATCTGTCCGGGCCAGAATATGTCCTTTTCTCCCTTTCTTGCTCTTTCGATATACGGTTCAAAATCTTCGTACGTAATAACAGGAACGCGGTTTTTGAAATCTTCATAGGATGAAATTGAACTGAATCCGTGAATTTTCCCATATTCCGTGGTTTCAGCATGAAAAAGCTGCGAAAAAAGAATGCCGTTTTGGGTGTTGATGGGCTCATTTATAAAATTCTGAATCTGACTGATTCTTTGCTTAATAAACCAGTTAACTAAAGAATTAAAAAAAGTCTTATTTCCCATGGATAGCAAAAATAGTAATTCGCCTGAAAAGGACAAAAAAAATTCCGGACAGATTCTGAACGGAATTGGAAAAGTGAATGGTTAAATTAACAATATTCGTTGTATGCGGCCTGAAGGTTGGCAGCTATAGCACCTGCCGGATTACCTTCAATATGGTGCCTTTCCAGCATGTGTACCAATTCGCCGTCTTTAAAGAGTGCGATACTTGGTGAACTTGGAGGGAAAGGAGCCATGTATTTTCTTGCTTCAGCCACAGCATCACCATCATATCCTGCAAATACGGTGACTAAATGATCAGGCTTTTTATCTCCTGTAAGGGAAAAAATAACCCCCGGTCTTGCGGCGCCTGCAGCGCACCCACATACGGAATTCACCATTACTAGTGTGGTTCCTTCTTTTTTTAATGCGTTGTTTACTTCTTCTGGAGTAGTTAGGTCTTGAAAACCTTTATCGGTAAGTTCAGCCTTCATTGGCATTACTAAATCTGCTGGATACATAATATTTTGATTTAAGTTTTAAAAAATAATTTAAATAAGGATGTTATTGTCTGAAATAAATGACATCAATATCATTCCAACACAATGGAAAATGACAAAATGGCTTTTACTTTTTCTTTACTGCTTTGGCAATATTCACGATCACTTTTACTGCTTTTTCCATCGTTTCCACAGCGACATATTCATACGGTCCGTGGAAATTCATTCCGCCTGCAAAAATATTAGGACATGGAAGTCCCATGTAGGAAAGTTGTGCGCCGTCGGTTCCGCCGCGGATGGCTTTTATTTTGGGCTCTACATTTGCGTCCCTCATCGCCTGCGCTGCAATATCAATAATGTGCATTTTTCCTTCAAACTGCTGCTTCATATTACGGTATTGTTCCTTGATCTCTATTTCGGCAGTTCCTGCACCATGTTTTTGATTAAGCTCGTTTACTTTGTCCATCATCAACTGCTTTCTGGCTTCAAATTTTTCAGCGTCATGATCGCGGATGATGTACTGGAGTTTAGCTTCTGACACATCGGCCTGAAGATCCGTCAGGTGATAAAAGCCTTCGTAACCTTTTGTGGTGGAAGGTGTTTCATTTGTTGGAAGCATCTGCACAAACTCTGCAGCAAGAAGTCCTGCGTTCACCATTTTCCCGAACGCATATCCCGGATGTACGCTCAATCCGTGAATTTTCACTACGGCACCTGCAGCATTGAAATTTTCATATTCTAGTTCTCCGGCCTCGCTCCCATCCATCGTATACGCCCACTCAGCTCCGAATTTTTCTACATCAAATTTATGGGCTCCTCGTCCGATTTCTTCATCGGGAGTAAAACCAATGGCAATTCTACCGTGTTTTATTTCCGGATGTGCTAAAAGATATTCCGCAGCTGTTACAATTTCCGCAACCCCGGCTTTATCATCGGCTCCCAAAAGTGTGGTTCCATCAGTGGTGATCAGCGTTCTGCCTACATATTGTTTCAGGTTTTCAAATTTGGAAGGAGAAAGAGTGAAGCCGGTTTCTTTATTTAAGATCAGATCGCCACCGTCATAATCATCCCAGATCTGTGGTTTTACATTTTCACCGTTAAAATCGGGAGAAGTATCATAATGCGCAATAAATCCTACAGTAGGTTCATCATCATTTTCCAGATTGGAAGGAATGAATGCATAAATATAGCCGTTACCATCCAGTTCTACGTTTTCCAACCCCAAGTTTTGAAGTTCTTCAAAAATATATTTGGCAATGTTCCACTGTTGTGGGGTGGATGGCGTGCTGTCGCTCTCTGGATCGCTGGTAGAATATATTTTTACATAATTCAGGAATCGGTTCTGAAGTTTTAACTTCCATTCCAGATTGAATTCTATTGTCTGCATTTTGTAATGATATTTGATTGTAACAAAGATACGTTTTCAGTAGGAAACGGGAAAAGAGATTGGGCATCACTTATTCATTATAATCATTTTAAATTCTGTGATTATTTACGATTTATTTTGATAATCTTTCTGGGTAAAAAGTTAATTTAACATCTAATCAACCAATGAACAAATCAAAAACAATTTCTTTATTAATTAGTACTGGTTTCTATAGCCCTGATTTTATTTTTCATTAAGAATTATAATAATAAAACAGCGCTGATTTTTTTCATTTCTATATTGGGATTGGGAGTTATTGGATATATTGTGGCTGAAATATTGATAAAACACAAATAATTATTTCGCCCTTTTCAATATTAAGTTCAGCGCAAGAGTCTTTCACTAGAGTAGTGATGGACTTTTTTTATTTATATTGATTATATTTGAAAAACCAAAAATTTTAAAATGTTTCTCACCGAATGTCCGCGGGATGCGATGCAAGGTTGGGGCGAGATGATCCCGACACAAACAAAAATTGATTACATCAATGCGCTGATGGAAGTGAATTTTGATGTCCTGGATTGTGGAAGTTTCGTTTCCCCGAAGGCCATTCCTCAAATGGCGGACAGTGGCGAAGTTCTGGATCATATTGATAAATCACTTTCCTCTACGAAATTGTCTGTGATTGTAGCCAATATTTTGGGAGCCGAAATGGCTTTAAAACATGATAAAGTTGATGTTCTCGGCTTTCCGTTCTCCATCTCCGAAACTTTTCAGTACAGAAATACCAACAAGAAAAGAGAAGAAGCTTTCAATGAAATAGTTGAGATCTTGAAATTGGCTAGAAGTGAAAACAAGGATTTAAATGTCTATTTTTCAATGGCTTTCGGAAATCCATATGGAGAAACGTGGAATCTGGAAGAAGTTGGATTTTGGGCACAGCGTTTTAGTGAAATAGGCATTCAGAATATTTTGCTTTCTGATACAACGGGAGTCGCAACGCCGGATCTGATTACGCAGGTTTTTGAAGGAATTCCTACTAAATATCCTGAAATTACATTTGGTGCCCATTTTCACAACCGGTATGAAGACAGCTATGGGAAACTAAAAGCTGCCTATGACAGCGGATGCAGGAGTTTTGACAGTGCAATAAAAGGAATAGGAGGCTGTCCGATGGCCAAAGACGAACTGGTAGGAAATATGCCCACAGAACAGGTGATTAATTTTATGGCTTTAGAAAAAATTCCGCATCGGCTTCACCTTCTCAATTTTGAAAGTGCCTACAATCAGGCGAAAAGAATATTTAATTTCTAAATTAATTAAAATCCACAATATGACATCAAAAATAAAATATATGGGCGATCTGAGATGTGAGGCGGAACATCTGCAAAGCGGTACTGTAATGATGACAGATGCGCCTACCGATAACCAGGGCAAGGGTGAGAAGTTTTCGCCTACCGATTTATGTGCCACATCTTTAGCAGAATGCGCCCTTACTACTATTGCTATTTTAGGAAAAAATCAGGGTCTTGAAATCGAAGGAGCCAGCTGCGAACTCCAGAAAATCATGCTTTCCGAACCGAGAAGAATTGGGGAAATCATCTGTTACTTTGAATTTCCCGGTGAATATTCGGAAGATCAGAAAACCTTTATCGAAACCACAGCACAGAACTGCCCGGTTGCGAAAAGTCTGCATCCTGACCTGAAACAAACGATGAGGTTTAAATTCGGAAATTAAAAAACCGCCTCATTTTTTTTTGAGACGGCTTCCTTTTTTATCCTTTCCATTCTGTGACGGCGCGGATGAAAGCTTCCGCATTTTCAACAGGAATATTGGGCAATATCCCATGGCCTAAATTCACAATATAATGGTCTTTTCCAAATCTGTTTATCATTTCATGAACCATTTTTCTGATCGTTTGCGGCGATGAATGAA
>JAEYOX010000015.1 GCA_023411265.1 Bacteroidota bacterium
TGAATACCAAAAAATATTACCAAAAAATGCTGTTCTGGATTTATTTTATCACCAACGGAATTGCGTATTCTTTAAACTTTGGGGATTTCATTTACTTTAAGTTCAGTCAGGCTCGTCTTACGATTGCAGCAATGCATGTAGCACAGCACGAATCGAATCTGTTAAAGGTTTTCGGCGTTTCTGTGATGCAGCATCCTTTTGTGTTGATTTGGTTTTTTGTTCTCATGGCTTTATGGGTTTGGTTGTACAAAAAAGTAAAGGTCCAATTTAAAAAACCAAAGAAACTCATTCCGTATTTCTTTTTTTCCATTGTTACCCTTTGCGCTGTGGCCACCCTGGCAGTAGGTGGAATACGCGGCGATTTCCGGCACAGCACGCGCCCGATCAATATGGTGGATGCCAATAAACATGTGAAGAATCCCGCTCAGGGAAATGTGGTGCTCAACAGTACTTTTTCATTCATCCGTACCATCAACAGTAATAATTTCCGTTTGGTGAATTTTGTGGAGCAACAGTTTATTGACGAGAATATTCATCCTTACAAAACTTATCAAAGAACCATAAAAGAACGCCCGAATATTGTTATTTTCATCGTGGAATCTTTTGGTAGAGAATATTCTGGAGCTTTTAACCAGAACAGAAATATTGAGAATTTTGTTTCGTACACTCCTTTCGTGGACAGTCTGGCGAAGGAAAGCCTTATTTTTCCCAATGCTTTTGCGAACGGCAGACAGTCCATTCACGGAATGAGCAGTATCCTGGCCGGAATTCCAACGCTCACAGATGCTTTCACCAGTTCGCCTTATGCCAATCAGAAAATCCAGTCTGTGGTTTCTATTTCCAATGAGTTGGGGTATGACACGTCTTTTTATCATGGGGCTCCTAATGGTTCTATGGGCTTTCAGGGGTTTGCAAATATTCTTGGCTTTCAACATTATTTCGGAAAAACGGAGTATAATAACGATGAAGATTTCGACGGAATGTGGGCCATCTGGGATGAGCCTTTTCTGCAGTATTTCGGAGAGAATATCGGCAAAAAACAGCCTTTTATGAGCACCATGTTTACGGCATCATCTCATCATCCGTTCAGAGTTCCCGAAAAATACCAGGGAAAATTCAAAAAAGGAAACATCGAAATGCATCAGCCAATGCAGTATACGGATTGGGCTATTCGTCAATTCTTTGAAAGTGTCAAAAACAAACCGTGGTTTCACAATACGATTTTCGTGATTACCGGCGATCATACCAATCAGGTGTATTATCCAGAATATGAAAAAACGATGAACCGATACGCCGTTCCTATTTTGTTTTATTCCCCGAATCCTGAATACCAATTGAAAGGCGTAAATTATGAACTGGCACAGCAAATGGATATTTATCCCACATTGGCAGATCTTATGGGATACAATAAAAAAATCCGGAGCTGGGGCAGAAGCCTGGTTTCCGCAAAGCAGTATCCGCATCTTATTGTTAATTCCGATTCCATTAATGAACAGATGATCATCGGGAATTATATCTACAGATTCAACGGAAATGAGGCGGTAGGAGTGTATGCACAGTCGGATTTGAATATGGAAAAAAATCTTCTCGGAAAGGAAAATAACTCAGAAATAGAAAAAGGAATTAAGCTTTGTAAAGCCTGGTATCAGGATTATATGGACAGGGTGATTAACAGGAAATTACATTAATAAAGATGTTTTAATAGAAATAGCATGATGTGAATAATAATAAATTTGTCACTTAACAATTTTTAATTATTTTTATCAAAACAAAAATACTACAACAAATACCTTGTTAATATGAAAAAAATTGCACTTACGTTCATAGCTCTTACAGCGGGCGTGTTTTCCTTTGCACAGATCGAGGGAAAATGGAAAACCATCGATGATGAAACGGGAAAAGCCAAATCTATCGTTGAAATCACCAAGAAATCCGACGGTAAATATTACGGTAAAATCGTTCAGCTGCTCGCAAAACCCAGTCACAATACCTGTATAGACTGCAAAGGCGACCGGAACGGAAAGCCACTCATAGGCCTCGAAATCATCCGTGGTCTGGAGAAAAAAGGAGATGAATTTACTGGGGGTACGATTGTCAATCCAAAAGGAGGAAAAGAATACAAATGCACCATCAAAAAAGACGGTGACAAGCTGAATGTACGAGGGTATGTAGGTTTTTCGTTAATCGGAAGAACACAGACCTGGCATAAAGTGAATTAACGAATGCCCGACAGAAAAAATCAGCAGTAACTATAGGGGTACCGCTGATTTTTTTTAACAAGTTAAATTACTTCAAAAACTCTTCTGCCAGCGCTACCCAATACGCTGCGCCCAGCGGTAGAATATCCTGATTGAAAACGTATTGCGGATGATGCACCATCATAGAATCTCCGTTGCCGATCATACAGTAGTTTCCTTTTTTATGCTGAAGCATAAAAGCAAAATCTTCGCTGCCCATATAAGGAGTAGCAGGATAAGTAACTTTATTTTCGCCGAAATATTTCTGCGCAACATTCTTCGCAAATTGTGTTTCCTCGGGACTGTTCACCAGGACTGCGCCGGGGATTCCTTCTTTTATTTCAGATGTTACACCGAAACTTTCCGCTTGCGCTTTGGTAATACTGCGGACTTTGTTCAGAACCAACTCACGGTCTTCATCGGTCATGGTTCTGATACACACTTTCAGAGAAGCGGTCTGCGGAATCACATTTCCCACCATTCCGGAATTGAACGCACCAATGGTAACTACCGCTTTGTTCCATGGACTTACATTTCTTGAAACAATGGTTTGCAGAGCCATTATTAAAGAGGCACCCGCTACTACAGGATCAATAGCTTTTTCCGGCATGGAGCCGTGCCCGCCTTTTCCTTCCAGGATAATCTCCCAGTTATCCACTGCCGCCATAAATTCACCTTCCGCAAAATGAAAAGTTCCTGCCGGCAAGCCTGGCATATTGTGCATTCCGAAAACAGCATCTACAGGAAAACGCTCGAAAAGACCGTCCTCAATCATAGCAGGTCCGCCTTCCATGGTTTCTTCTCCGGGTTGAAAGATCAATCGCACGGTTCCGTTGAAGTTTTTTGTTTCAGAAAGATGTTTTCCTGCCGCCAGCAGCATAGAGGTGTGTCCGTCATGTCCACAAAGATGTGCTGCGCCGGAAACTTTGCTTTTATAAGGTAGATCATTATGTTCTTCAATGGGAAGTGCATCGAAATCTGCCCGAAGTCCGATGGCTTTGTCGCCGTTTCCCGCTTTCAAAGAAGCTACGATACCGTACTTTCCTATATTTTCCTCAATTTCAAAACCATCAAAAGTTCTTAAAATATCAGCGATATATTGCGCTGTTTTTTCTTCTTTCATGGACAGTTCGGGATTGCGGTGGATGGTGTCCATCCAGGATTTTATTTCTTCCTGACGGGTGCTTAAATACTCAGTTATCGTATTCATTGTGTAGATTTTTGGTGTTTAGGTATAGTTAAAATAATAGAAATAATGGCAGCTATTACCATGAGCAGATTAACACCCAGAGCGAGCATCGCTGCATGTCTTATGTCAAGATTATCTTGTCTTCCCTGAAAGGTGATTAGTCCGTTCATCCATTCGGTGGCTGCCGCATCCCCGCTCAGTGCAGTGAAAATACCGGAGGAAACAGCAACGCCTATAGCAGCGCCCAGAGATGAGGCCATTTTATAAATTCCTGCACCTGCTCCGGATTGATTTTCCGGAAGGTTGGACAGGGCTGCATCAGTAGAAGGCGTGGCGTAGAAAGCCAGTCCCAGGCCGAAAAGAGAATAAGCGATAATAGCGAGAATCTTATACGACCCGAGCATAACATGCGTGAAAAGAAGAAGGCTGATGGCCACTGCCACAATCATTGATCCCCAGATCATCGGCCTGCGTGCGCCAAAACATTGCAGCAGTTTTTCTCCCATCCGGATGAAGAGCACTATAGTAACAGCGTACCCAAGTGTCAATAATCCCGCATCCAAAGAAGACATTCCGGCTCCGCGCTGTAGCAGCGAAAGCGAAACAATCAATATTCCGGAAGTAGCGTTCAATAGAAAATTAGAAATCGTAGCACCCGTATACGTCATATTTCCGAACAGTTTAAAATCAACAAAAGCCTGAGGATTTCCCTGCTCAGTTCTGTAGAAAAAATAGCCGAATACCAGAAATATGGCAATGATCATGAGCGAAGCCGGGCTTGTCCAGCCGAAATCACTTCCTTTCAACAACAATAATTGTAGTGCAATAATGGTAATCATAAAAGTAAAAACTCCCGCCAGATCAAACCGGTAATCTCCCTTGGATACTCCTTTGCTTTCAGGTGTTCCTTTGACCATGAAAAATCCGATAATGGAAACAACTACTGTAGCCCAGAAAATATAACGCCAGCCAAAACTGGAAGCCACCCAGCCGCCGAAAAGCGCACAAAAACCCGCACCTCCCCATGAGCCAATAGACCACAAACTGATCGCACGCTGCCGTGCTGCCCCATCCCAGTACGCTTTCACCAAAGCAAGGCTGGCAGGCATGATGAAAGCACCGGACAATCCCTGAAAAATTCTTCCTGTAATCATAACAGCAGAGGAGAACTGCCCTTCCGGAGTTATTGCGACCAGAAGTGAACCGATGATACTGAAAATAAAACCGGTCAGAACGATTTTAACGCGTCCCAACCGGTCTGCCAAACCTCCGAAAACCACAATGAAGATTCCGGAAAATAGAGAGGTGATGGAAACTGCAATATTCATCATGCTCTGATTCATGTCTAAATCCTGGGCCATTTCTACATTAATATTAAGCGTGGTCTGTGCGAAAAGCCAAAAGGCCAGAATGCCTAAAATCATTCCGTAGAGGAGGCGATCGGTGCCCTGATAGCCGGATTGTTGAGTGCTTGTTTCCATCCTGAGAGGTGTTTTTAAAGTGAATTAAATAATTAAATGAACAATCTAAATTACGGAGAATATCAATGCGAAAATTACAGATTGATGAAAAAATTCATCAGTACTTCCACAAATATGCTCCTTTCCACACGAGTCTTTTATAAACCTACACAGAAGCGACGGTTGGTTGCCCGAGGTATCAAAATTTTCATTATTTTTGTGAACTTTAAAATTAGAAAAATCATGGCAGAATATACTTTCCGGGAAGTGATTGCTCAGGCAATGAGTGAGGAAATGCGTAAAGATGAATCTATCTTCTTGATGGGTGAAGAAGTGGCAGAGTACAATGGAGCTTACAAAGCATCCAAAGGTATGCTGGATGAATTCGGCCCTAGAAGAGTGATTGACACGCCGATTGCAGAATTGGGCTTCACCGGAATTGCAGTAGGTGCAGCGATGAACGGAAACCGGCCTATTGTAGAATTTATGACTTTTAATTTTTCATTGGTCGGAATTGATCAGATCATCAATAATGCTGCGAAAATTCGACAGATGAGCGGCGGACAATGGAACTGCCCTATCGTATTTCGCGGACCTACGGCTTCTGCAGGCCAGTTAGGAGCCACCCACTCTCAGGCTTTTGAAAGCTGGTACGCCAACTGTCCTGGACTGAAAGTCGTGGTGCCCTCTAATCCTTATGATGCAAAAGGACTTTTGAAAACAGCCATTCAGGATAACGATCCGGTGATTTTCATGGAATCTGAGCAAATGTATGGAGATAAAATGGAAATTCCCGAGGAAGAATATTACCTGCCCATCGGGAAAGCAGATATTAAAAAAGAAGGAAAAGATGTAACTCTTGTTTCTTTTGGAAAAATCATGAAGCTAGCAATGCAGGCCGCTGAAGATATGGAAAAAGAAGGTATTTCGGTGGAGGTGATTGATTTAAGAACCGTCCGTCCGCTGGATTATAATACTGTTCTGAGTTCTGTAAAAAAGACCAACCGCCTCGTGGTACTGGAAGAAGCTTGGCCTTTCGGTTCCGTAGCCTCAGAAATTACTTATATGGTTCAGCAGAAAGCCTTCGATTATCTTGATGCGCCCATCAAAAGAATTACGACGCCCGATGCACCTGCGCCATATTCATCGGCATTATTTGCAGAATGGTTCCCGAAACTTGAAAAAGTGAAAGAGGAAATTAAAAAAGCAATGTATATAAAAGCATAAAACGAAGCTCCCGAAACCGGGAGTTTTTTTGTGAACATTTTACAATTTTTAATATATCGGCATCGATTCAAAACGCGAGGCATATCTCCGAGCAATGTAGCGGTAGAATCCACTCCGTTACTTCATCAGGATATTGTTACGATAAAAAATCAGCGCAAAAAAAAGACCACATTAAATCTGAAAAGGTCTTCACTTTTTTGTCATTCTACAAATTCTCACTACCTTTAAGCACCAATGAAATATATGAAATGACAAAGAATACAGACGATTTCGGAATCGATAAATCCCTTGAAAATTTAGGTATTACTTCAGAAAATTACGGTGTATCTTCCGGTGGAACTTCCTTCGGAAATGGTGCAGTTATCGAAAGCTTTTCTCCTACGGACGGAAGACTGATTGCAAAAATTCAGACAGGAAGCGAAGCAGATTATGACCAAGTTATAGAAAAAGCAAAAAAAGCATTTTTGGAATTCAGATTAATGCCGGCACCAAAACGGGGAGAACTGGTGCGCCAGTTTGGAAATAAATTAAGAGAAAAAAAAGATGATCTCGGTAAACTTGTTTCGTATGAGATGGGAAAATCTCTGCAGGAAGGCTTAGGTGAAGTTCAAGAAATGATAGACATATGTGATTTCGCTGTCGGACTTTCAAGACAGCTTCACGGATTTACTATGCATTCCGAGAGACCATCGCACCGGATGTATGAGCAGTACCATCCGCTGGGAATTGTGGGAGTCATTTCCGCTTTCAATTTTCCGGTTGCAGTTTGGAGCTGGAATACCGCACTTTCTTGGATTTGTGGTAACGTAACTGTTTGGAAACCTTCGGAGAAAGTTGGTCTGTGTGCTATTGCGTGTCAGAACATTATCGCAGAAGTTCTAAAGGACAATGATATGCCTGAAGGTATATCGGGAATGATTGTCGCAGATCACACCATCGGTCAGAAAATGGTGGACGATAAAAATATTGCATTGGTTTCTTTTACAGGATCCACCAAAGTAGGCAGAATGGTAGGAGCAAAAGTGGCAGAACGTTTCGGAAAATCTATTCTGGAACTGGGTGGTAATAATGCCATCATTATTACTGAAAATGCCGATATTGATATGGCCATTATCGGAGCAGTTTTCGGAGCTGTAGGAACTGCCGGACAAAGATGTACATCAACAAGAAGACTTATTATTCATGAATCAGTGTATGAAGAAGTGAAAAACAGACTGATTCAGGCATACGGTCAGCTGAAAATCGGAAATCCGCTGGATGAAAGTAATCATGTGGGGCCACTCATTGATGTAGATGCGGTGAAACAGTACGAAGCGTCTATAGAAAAATGTAAAAAAGAAGGAGGTGTATTCATTGTGGAAGGAGAAGTGCTTTCCGGCGATCAGTATGCTTCCGGGTGCTATGTGAAACCATGTATTGCTGAAGTGGAAAATTCTTACGAAATAGTGCAACATGAAACCTTCGCACCTATATTATATATCATGAAATATAAAACATTGGATGAGGCGATTGCCATGCAGAATGATGTTCCGCAAGGACTTTCTTCAGCCATCATGACTCAGAATCTGCGTGAAGCCGAGCTTTTCCTTTCCCATGCTGGTTCAGACTGTGGGATTGCGAATGTGAACATCGGGACTTCAGGAGCAGAAATCGGAGGTGCTTTCGGTGGAGAAAAAGAAACGGGCGGCGGCCGCGAATCAGGCTCTGATGTATGGAAATACTATATGAGAAGACAAACTAATACCATCAACTATTCCACCATTCTGCCTCTTGCACAGGGTATTAGGTTTGATTTGAGCGGTAGTGGAAAAAAAGAAATTGATGCTGTGTAAATCTCGTAAAGGTTGCAGATTTCACTCTCAGCCAGCCGAAAAATTGCCGATACATTCTCATGCTGAACGTACAAACAGGGTAATGTTGAGCGTTCCTCAGCCTTGCCAAAAACATTAAATCTAAAAATAAATAATATGAATAACCCAACTGCTTCTCAACCCGAAGTAATCAACAAAGTAAAACAAACGCTTTCCCGTCATATCCTTGCAGACGGATTTGATTTTGTCATGGATCTTGAAAATTCGCATGGATCCTGGATTCATGATTCTCTTTCCGGGAAAAATTATCTGGACATGTTTTCCATGTTTGGTTCGGCGTCTATAGGCTACAATCATCCTTATCTCGTGCAGCATCAGAACTGGCTCGGGAAAATGGCCATCAACAAGCCCACCCTTGCTGATGTGTACTCGGTGGAGTATGCAGAATTTATGGAGGTGTTCGAAAGGGTAGCCATCCCTGAGCATCTTCAGTATGCCTTTTTCATTTCCGGCGGAACCCTAGCTGTGGAAAATGCCATGAAAGCATGTTTTGACTGGAAAACCCGTAAGAACTATGAAAAAGATCTCACCGTGGAAGGGGATATCTGTATTCACTTTCGGCAGGCTTTTCATGGTCGAAGTGGCTATACACTAAGCCTTACCAATACTTCCGATCCTCGAAAATATCAGTATTTCCCGAAGTTCGAATGGCCAAGAATTATCAATCCGCATCTCACGTTCCCGATTACAGAAGAAAATCTTGAAGAAACCATTAAGAATGAGCAACTTGCTCTTCTTAATATTGAGGAAGCTATTCTTGCCAACCCGAACAGAGTAGCGTGTATTATCATCGAACCGATTCAGGCAGAAGGAGGCGATCACCATTTCCGGGATGAATTTTTCCGCGGACTGCGAGATTTGTGCGATCAGAACGAAGTTTTGCTGATTTTTGACGAAGTGCAGACGGGTATCGGAATCACAGGGAAAATGTGGGCTTTTGAACATTTCACAGTAAAGCCGGACATCATCGCCTTCGGAAAGAAGACTCAGGTGTGCGGAGTTCTTGCCAATAAAGAGAAGTTCGACGAAGTACCGAACAATGTTTTCCGTGAAAGTTCCAGAATTAATTCCACTTTCGGAGGAAATTTCATTGATATGATGAGATTAAAACTAACACTGGAGGTCATCGAAAAGGAAAATCTTATCCAAAACGCCGAAACGGTGGGGGCATATCTGTTAAAAGGACTTCAGCAACTGGCGAAAAAGTATCCAACTGTCATCTCCAACCCCAGAGGAAGAGGTCTTATGTGTGCATTTGATTTGCCAGACGGATCGCAGCGCGACCGGATGCGGGAAAGATTATACGACGATCATCTTATTATTCTTCCTTGCGGAGATCAATCGCTTCGTTTCCGCCCACATCTGAATGTGACTCAGGAAGAAATTCAGATCGCTTTGGATAAAATCGAAAAATTACTCGCCTAAGTTGAAGTAAAACCTGACCTAGATTTTAAACATTTAAGTCAGGTTTTCCTTTTCTACAAATAAGAAAGAAACGGCCTGAATTTTGCAGATTTTGCAAAACCTGAAAAATTATTTGTATATTTGCAACTGTATATCAGTGTTTTAAAAACCAACGATGACCAATCCTTTATTTTACGCAAAAATTCTGCTGTTCGGTGAGTACGGGATCATTGAAGATTCCAGAGGTCTTACTCTGCCTTTTAGTTTCTATAAAGGAACGCTTAAGTTTTCTGACCTTGAGTCTGAATTTGAGAAAAAATCCAATGAGCATCTGAGGAAATATGCTGAATATCTGAAGGTTCTGACTTTGCCTTACGGTTTTGAAGTGGATACTGAAAATTTCATCAAAGACATTAATTCAGGATTATTTTTTGACAGCAATATTCCACAAGGATACGGTATCGGAAGTTCCGGTGCTTTGGTAGCCGCAGTTTTTGAGAAATATTCAGTGAAAAAATACGATGCCGAAAACATTTCCAAAGACGATCTGAAAGCACTGAAAAAAGTGTTTGGTTTGCTGGAAAGTTATTTTCACGGCACTAGTTCGGGAATTGACCCATTGATTTGCTACATGAATCTTCCGATTCTAATTGAAAACAAAGAGAATGTTGATAAAGTAGCGATTCCTCAAAGTGAAGAAGGAAAAGGCGCCATCTTTCTGATCGATAGCGGTACTGCCGGAGAAACCGGGCCTATGGTACAAATCTTTTTTGAGAAAATGAAAACGGAAGGTTTTCGCAAAACGTTGAAGGAAGAATTTATCCGCTACAACAACGCCTGCATCGAATATTTTCTTAGCAAAGAAATGAATCCTTTTTTCAAGAATCTTAAAAACCTGTCGGTCTGGGCTTTTGAACATTTCAAACCCATGATTCCAGAAAGTCTTTATAAAGCCTGGAAAAAAGGTATTGATACCAATGCTTATTATCTGAAACTCTGCGGAAGCGGTGGAGGAGGATATATTCTTGGTTTTACCCGCGATTACGAGAAAGCGGAGAAAATGTTGGAAGGTTTTAATAAGGAAGTAATCTACCGTTTCTAAGGAAAAAATGGGCACAGAAAACAGAACCTCCTCGGCTCCTGCTTCTGCTCCTAGAACGTTTTCATACCGGACTTCACAGTTGATTGGATTTCTGGTAGGAGCTCGTTTTTTCATGGCTTTGCTGCTCACTTTTGCACTTTATGTTTCAACGTTTTTCCTGTTCAATCAGGAAGAAAATCTGCGTCAGTTTGTATTTGATTTCAAGGTTCACGGGATTATTTTCTGTGCTGTGCTCAGTATTCTTGCCGGAGGAATTATCAATCAATTTTATGATGTGGAAAAGGATCATCTCATCAAACCCTTTCGGACACGGCTTCAAAGTTTCTTGAAACAAAAATATTTTTTGTACGCCTATATTATTTTGAACACTGTTTCGTTGGGCGTTGCTTTTCTTATTTCATATCGGGTTTTTCTTTTTTTTCTGTTGTACCAATTTCTGATGTGGTTTTACAGTCACAAACTGAGCAGGCTTTTAATTCTCAATAATCTGACTTTCGTAGCGCTCACCTTATATCCTTTTTTCGGAATGCTGGTGTATTACAGAACTTTTTCGGGTAAAATTATGATGATGGCGGCGTTTCTTTTTCTGATGCTTCTTATGATAGATATCATAAAAGATACCCTTACTGCGAAGGCAGACAGAATCTTCGGATATTCCACCATTCCCATTTATTTCGGAAAAAAATCTGCTTCTTTAATTGTTGTTTTGCTCTTGCTTTCCACACTTCTTATTTCTGTGATTATCCTTTACCACATCGGGGTTTACAGAATTATGGGATGGTATTTTATGGCAGGATTTGTGGTGATTTCAGCGTCTGCTTTTCAAATGTTCCGCAATACCAGAAATGCCCGCTTTATTACGTTGAATCTTCTCCGATTATGGATTTTCGTCGGAATTTTAGCCATGCTTGCTGACGGAATTGTTCAGAAATATTAATTTCCTTTTTTTATCCTGCCAACTATTATTAAATTTGACATAAAATTTTTAGAACCCTATGTCTATCTTCAACGATACTCAAATTGCTTTTCAGCATAAATCTACAGATCAGCTCCGAAAAGCGTACTGGATGTTCAAAGCCATCGAAAATCCGGCCATCACCAATATTGGAATTGCGGCATTGAATTTCACCGTAAAAAACAATTTTCCCTTTGTAGAAACTGCTGTTCGCAAAACATTATTCGAGCAGTTTGTAGGCGGAGAAACCAGGGAAAAGAGCATGGAAGTAGTGAAGAAGCTTTTTAAAAACCATATTGGGAGTATTTTCGATTATGCCATCGAAGGCAAGGAAGAAGAATCTGCTTTCGATCATACCTGCGAAGAAATAAAGCAAAACATCAAATTTGCCGAAGGAAATCCTGCAATTCCTTTTGTAGTATTCAAACCTTCAGGATTTGGGCGTTTGAATCTTTATGCTGAAGTACAGTCGGGGAAAACCCTTACCGGTAGTGAGAAAATGGAATGGGAAAAAGTAAAAAAAAGATATGAAGAAGTAGGTCAGATGGCTTTTGACAGAAATGTAGTACTCATGATTGATGCAGAAGAAACCTGGGCGCAGGATGCCGTAGATGAACTGGTGAACGGGCTGATGGAAAAATTTAATAAAGAAAAAGCCATCATCTGGAACACGGTTCAAATGTACAGAACCGGCCGTATCGAGTATCTGGAGCAGGATTTAAAACGCGCCTCCGAAAAGGGATATTATTTGGGTTACAAATTTGTGCGGGGTGCTTATATGGAGAAAGAAAGAGAGCGTGCCGCAGCATTGAAATATCCCGATCCTATTCAACCTACCAAGGAAGCGACTGATGATAATTACAATGCCGCCATCGATTTTGTGATTCGCCATTTGGGCAAAGTTTCAGGATATTTCGGGACTCATAACGAGAAATCCACGGAGTTGGTAATGGACAGAATGAGGGAAAAAGGCTTAGCAAACGACCATCCGAATATTTATTTCGGCCAGCTGTACGGAATGAGCGATAATATTACGTATTACCTTGGCGAAAAAAAGTACAATGCTTCTAAGTATCTTCCTTATGGGCCTGTGAAGGATGTTGTGCCGTATCTTACAAGAAGAGCGCAGGAAAACACTTCTGTGGCCGGACAAACCGGTAGGGAACTGATGTTGATCGAAAAGGAAATCAAACGCAGGAAAAACGGGGTCTGAAATATGATTGCATAATTTTAGTCTCTCAGCGCATAATGGAACCGTGGAACGCCGAATGTAGTGGCGTAGCTGCGGCCTGTAAAAGCGAACTGCATTACACGGGAGGCCAGTTCCGCTTTTATTTTTCTATTTTTGTAGGAACAATTAACCTCATTTGCTTCCGGATTTGAATTTTGCCCAGATCATCTTGCCGCTCAACCTGAAAGGAACTTTTACTTATGCCGTTCCTCGAGAACTGGTTCCTTTAATCCAACCCGGAATGCGTGTACTGGTGCCTTTTCGGGGTAAAAAAATTTATACGGGAATTGTGGAAGAACTACATTCCGAAACTCCTGAAACCTTTGTTCCGAAACCCATCATCAATATTCTGGATGATGCGCCTATTCTGCCGCCACAGCAACTGAAGTTCTGGAAATGGATTTCTGATTATTATCTCTGTCAACCGGGAGAAATCTACCGTTTTTCTTTTCCGGGATCGCTGAAACTGGAAAGTGAAACCTATCTGAAACTGAAACCCGGAGCAGTGATTGATATGCAGAATCTTGACGTGAATGAAATGTACCTTATTCAGGCACTGGAAGTTCGCCAATTAATCAATCTTTCAGAAATTGAGGCTTTTATTCCGAAAAAAGAAATCGTAAAAACCATCAATTCGTTAATTGATCTTCAGTATATCGAAATTGATGAAAAAGTTTCAGAGAAATACAGAGCGAAAGAAATCGCTTATCTTCGGTTGAAAAATCGCGAAGTATTCATTTCTCAGCTTCCTGCAATATTGCTTCAGCTGAAACGTTCTCCGAAGCAGAAAGAGCTTTTGCTCCTTATTCTGGAGCATGAGACGGCCGACCCGGAGAAACCACTCCGCAAATCTGAAGTTTTCGAAACAGGAAATTTTGCCAATGCCCAATTGAAATCGCTGATTGAAAAAAATCTTGTGGAAGAATTTTATCTTCAGAAAGACAGGCTGAAAGGCTATGAAGGCGAAACAGAAGTTGTGGAAGAACTCACCGAAATTCAAAAGCAGGCAAAATTCCAGATCGATTCGGCTTTCGAAAGCGGAAAAAATGTTTTGTTGCATGGCGTCACTTCTTCCGGTAAAACCCATTTGTATCTAGATAAAATTGAAGAAACGCTTTTGGAGGGTAAAAACACCCTCTTGTTGCTTCCGGAAATTTCTTTAACGAAACAGATGATTCAACGACTGGAAAAGAAATACGGAAAAAGGCTCGGGTTTTACCATCAGAAACTAACTGATTTTGAAAAAGTGGAAGTCTGGAGAAAAGTCCGGAATAACGAAATCAGTATCCTTATCGGGACCCGAAATGCGCTGTTTCTTCCTTTTCAGAATTTAGGTCTGGTCATCGTGGACGAAGAGCACGATACGGCGTATAAACCAAAAGAAGTCAGTCCTTATTTTAATGCAAAAGATGCCAGTCTCATTTTGGCGGAACTGTACGGTGCCAAAGCAATACTCGGTTCAGCTACCCCTTCAGTGGAAAGTTTCTGGCTGGCAGCAAGAGATAAACTGAAGTATGTTTTTCTGCCTGAACGTTATGGTGATGTGGCACTTCCGAAATTCAAAATATTAAATTTCAAAGAAGACCTTGATGCGAAACATGTAAAAGGGAATTTTTCTCTGAAAAGTATTGAGGCGATTCGGGAAAATCTCGGACATACAAAACAGATCATGGTTCTTCACAACAGAAGAGGGTACGCCAATGTGGTGGAATGCAGCACCTGTGGGTATGCGGCTTATTGCTCCAATTGTGATGTGGTGATGACCTATCATAAGTTTTCCAACGAGTTGAAGTGCCATTACTGTGGACATAAAGCAGCAAAACCTTCCACATGTCCCAAATGTTTTTCCGAACAGATTACCGCTCGCGGCGTAGGAGTTGAGCAAATTTACGAAGAAGTTAAAAGGCTATTTCCTGATGCTGCGGTGGAAAGAATGGATGTGGATTCTATGAGAAGAAAATTTGCCTATGAGCAGCTTTACGAGAAAATTGAAGAAGGCGAAACCGATATTATTGTAGGTACGCAAATGATTTCCAAAGGGTTGGATTTTGACCATATCGAGCTCGTCGTCATTCCCAGAGCCGATCAGTTGTTGTATATTCAGGATTTTCGGGCTGAAGAAAAAGCGTATCAGCTCATTCATCAGGTTTCCGGAAGAGCAGGGCGAGTGTCCGGTGAGGGTGAAGTGCTGATTCAGACTTATCATCCGGAACACCCTGTTTTTAAGCTTATTCAGGAAGATAATCCGGAAAATATTTACCATTATTTTCTAAAAGAGCGCAGGAAGTTCAATTATCCCCCGTTTACAAAAACCATTCTGATAGAATTGAAACACCGGAAAGAAGACAAAGCGGATCGTGCTTCGCAATTTTTAGGTTCGGTTCTGAAAAAATATTTGCCTCAGGAGTGTATCTTCGGGCCAGAAAAATCTCCAATAGGAAAAATCAACTTGCTGTATCAGTACCAGATTTTACTTAAACTCCCACGTGGAAAAAAATATAAAGAATTTAAAAATTTTGTAATGCAAAGTTTGGGGGAGTTCGATGAAATCAGCGGCTATCATAGTGTGAAAAGGAATATTTTTGTCGATTTTTAACAAACTTTAACAGTCTTTTGGGTCTTTTAAGGATCTTAAAAGGCTGATTTTCAATTATAATTTTTACATTTGAACCGCAGAGTACGGTTTGCATTTGACGTTCTCTGTTTAACATAATGTTTTTTGAATCATCCAAAAGGTTCATATGAAGAAAAATATAATGATGAATTTACTGAAAAATTATATCGCAGGAATTGCCCTGCTGGCTTCCTCATGGGGTACGGCCCAGTTGAACACCATAGCCGCAAAACAGTATCCGGCGATGTACGAAAATCAGGCGGGCCATTTGCCTTCGCCTACCGCAAGTCCCGAGAAAATAACGCTTTCTGCAAAAGAACTGGTAGACATCAAGATTAATACCATGATGAGCGATCCCGTGTTGCGGAATGCCAACTGGGGATTTGTAGTTTATGATCCGAAAACTAAGAAAATAGTTTCTTCTCACAACGAAAATTCGGCTTTTATTCCGGCTTCTACAACCAAACTTCTGACTACGGAAACAGCTCTGAGTATGTTAGGCGAAAAATTTCGCTGGAATACTCAGCTTGAATATTCCGGGGAAATTGATGCAGATGGAAACCTGAACGGAAACCTGTATGTCATCGGCAGCGGCGATCCCTTCATTGGAACTGGAAAGGCAGGATCCAGCACTTACAGTACCATTTCTCGGGATTTTATGTATGCACTTAAGGAAAGAGGTGTCAAGAAAATTAACGGGAATATAATTATTCAGACTGCAGTTTTTAAGGAAAATAAACTGGCAGCACTTCCCGCCAACGTGGTGTGGATGGAGCATCACAACTATTACCTTCCAGTAGGAACGACTCTGAGCATTAATCCTGCGAATGAAAGGGTGATTGCAAAGAAATTTAACCCCTTTGAAGAAAACACTAAAAGATATTTTTATATTTCCCCTTATATTAATAAAATGGTGTACGCCGAACAATTTGACGGCGGCTCTTTCACCACTAAAATTGCAGATGCTCCCTATTCATTGGCCAATAATCTGAGAACCACATTGGTGAAAAACGGAATTCCTGTTTCAGGAAAAGTGGAAGCGAGAATTTCAGACCGGGAACCAGAACCAAGGCATTATATTACCGCTTATAAATCTCCGACACTTGGCGATTTAGTGTATGATATTAACCAACGAAGTGATAACGCACTTTCCGAAGCACTTGTAAGAACATCAGGTTTTTATAAAAACGGAGACCAAACTTTGGAATCTGGCAGAAATACGGTGACGGCACATTTGACTGATATAGGTTTTGATATGAATGGCCTTAATTATTCCGATGGAAGCGGACTGTCAAGAAATAATAAGGTTACTCCCATTTCTCAAGTGAAATATCTGACGAATATAATGGATCAGAAATATTACAAAACATACTTCGATTCTTTACCTATTGCCGGACAAACCGGAACTTTGAAAAGATCTTTTCAAACCGTCGGAAATGGACAGGTTTTTGCAAAAACGGGAACGCTGAACAAGGTGAAAACCCTCGCCGGATATATGAAAACCAATACCGGCCGAACGCTTGTATTCTCTTTGTTGGTAAATAATTACGCCGGCTCCGTGGATCAGGTGAAAAACAGAATGGAACAGATTCTGGAACCCGCATTGAATCTTTAAATTCGTTGAAGGATCTTATCTGAATTTAAAACATCAGTTATTCCATACTAACTCTTATTATTATTTTATCCTGAATAGCATACAAGTTCGGGATTTTTTCTTTATTTGTATGAAGTAGGGGAGATTGACTGTCCCATACCAACAAAAATTCTTTACTTTTGCCTTCATGAAGTTCCGATTCAACCTACCTATTGCGATTATTTTATCATCCTTGTTGTTCAGTGCATGCACAGCTCAGGAAGCGGTTCGCGAACGTAAAATTGTTTCACAACCGAGTCAGAATACAATGGCTCTTCCCGATAATACTTTGGCAAAAGTTAAGTTGCCCAAAGTAGAAAGGGAATTTCGCGCTGCATGGATTGCCACGGTAGCCAATATCAACTGGCCTTCACGAAATAATTTAACCACAGCACAGCAAAAGCAGGAAGCAATCCGAATTCTGGATATGCTGCAGGAGGCCAATTTCAATGCGGTTATATTTCAGGCAAGGCCGTCGGCAGACGCATTATATAAAAGTGAACTCGAGCCCTGGTCGTATTTTCTGACCGGAAGTATCGGAAAAGCTCCGAACCATTACTATGATCCTCTTGAATTTTGGATTTCCGAGGCGCATCAGCGCGGAATGCAGTTGCATGTCTGGCTGAATCCTTATCGGGCGCATCATACGACCGGAGGTGCCGTAACAGGAGAAAGTATGGCCAAAAAAATGGCTGATGCCACGCACAAACTCCGCAACGGAATGTACTGGATGGATCCCTCAGATGATAAGGTACAGGATCACGTTTCCCGGGTCATTAATGATATTGTGAAACGCTACGATATAGATGCTATTCATATTGACGATTATTTTTATCCCTATAAAGAATATAACGGAGGACGGGATTTCCCGGATCAGCGCACATGGAATGCCTATCTGAAAGTCGGGGGAACGCTTTCCAAAGCCGACTGGAGAAGAGCGAACGTCAATAAGTTTATTAAAAGAATTCATGAAGAAATAAAAGCGGAAAAAGCACATGTTAAATTTGGAATTTCTCCGTTCGGAATCTGGAAACCCGGATTTCCTGCCGGTATTTCAGGAAGTTCCCAGTATGATGAACTGTATGCCGATGCAAAACTATGGCTGAATGAAGGATGGTGCGATTATTATGCACCGCAACTCTACTGGAAAGAAGAAGGTCCGCAAAGTTTCAGTGCATTATTGAAATGGTGGGAATCTGAAAACCTGAAAAATATTCATCTTTGGCCGGGTCTCAATACCGTGGGTATTAAAAACGTTCCCGACCGCCCCGCAGAAATAGTGAAACAAATAAAAATTACCCGGAATATTCTCCCCGAAAGCAAAGGTGTGATTCATTACAGCATGGATGGGATTTCCAAAAATATTGCAATGTTGAAAGCCCTGAAAGAAATTTATAAGGAAAAAGCATTGGTTCCGGAAAGTCCGTGGATTAAAACAAAACCTTTGGCAAAGCCTCAAATCACCATTCAGCAAGTGGGAAATGAAACGCATTTGCGCTGGAGTTCGCCGGAAACTCTGGAAGTGTTCAGGTGGATTTTATATTCACAATATGGAAACGACTGGCAATATGAAATTCTGGAACGCTCCGAAGTTTCAAAAAACCTGGTACTGTCCCAATCTGGAAAAAAACTGAATGCAGTAGCGGTAAAAGCGGTGGATCGTTTGGGAAATGAGTCAGAATATGACGCCAAAGCAATCCGCTAATGGATTTTAAAATGAATTTTGAGGAATTAAAAATGTACCTGGATGAAAAAGCCGATCAATACAATCATCACGATTTTATCGAAAAAGATCCCATCAGTATTCCACATCGTTTCGTGTTGAAACAGGATATCGAAATCAGTGGTTTTCTCGCAGCTACCATCTCCTGGGGAAATCGGAAATCGATATTAAATTCTGCAGAGAAAATGCTCGCTTTTATGGATTATTCTCCCTTTGATTTTGTTTTAAATGTTTCTGAAAGATATCTGAAAACTCTTGAAGAAAAGCCTGTTCACCGTACATTTAATGGAGAAGATTTTGCTGAGTTTATCCGGAATTTAAAGAGAATTTATACAGAATATGAGAGTTTAGAGACTCTCTTTCTTCCGCTGGAAACCGAATCCAATTATTATCATGCCTTGCACAGATTCAGGAATATTTTTCTGGGCACAGAAGAACACCGAAGCCGGAAACACGTGAGTTCTACGTATAAAAATTCTTCCGCAAAACGGCTGATGATGTTTTTGCGCTGGATGGTGCGACAGGACGGCAAAAATGTGGACTTTGGAATCTGGAAAAGGCACAGGCCGAGCCATCTCTCGGTTCCGCTGGATGTACATACGGGAAATGTTTCAAGATCTTTAGGTTTGATTAGCCGGAAACAAAACGACTGGAAAACCGTGGAAGAAATGGATACAGTTTTCCGTAAAATGGACGTTGCCGATCCCGCAAAATATGATTTTGCCCTGTTCGGACTTGGGGTTTCGGGAGTATTCTCGGAAAAAAATAACTGAAAAAGGTCAGCAACTTTCTATTGTTTCCTGGGGTTCCCCAAAAGGGTGAGAAAATCTGTTACTGGATTCATCTTAGCTGAAAGATAATAAGCTGATAAGCAAAAAAGCGAATAAGCAAAAAAGCAAATTCGCTACCTAACCGATTAAAAGGATGAACTGATGAACTGATTAATCGATTAACCAATTACCTCCCTTCGGTGATTAGTGATCGGTGATCGGTGATTGGGTGAATAAGTAAAAAGCAAATTCGCAAATTTGCTAATAAGCGAATAAGCAAATTTGCAAATTGCCCTAATTTCATCCTCTTAATGATAACCCAACGCCTAAGAAAACAACGACCTAGGAGCTTTTAGCGTAAAGAAAAACTTCAATTTCTTGTTGCTGACCAGTTCTACGATCGCTACAGCCTAAAACCGATTAACTGATTAATCGATTAATTGATTAACCGACTAACCCGCATTCAGGTATTAGAGGTTAGATGTTAGAAGTAAGCTAATAAGCGAATAAGCAAATTTGCTACCCTAACCGATTAACTGATTAACCGATGAACTGATGAACTGATGAATCAATTCAACCATTAAACGCATTCAGGGATTAGTGATTGGTGATTGGGTGAATAAGTAAAAAGCAAATTTGCAAATTTGCCCTAATTTCATGCTCTTAATGATAACCCAACGCCTAAGAAGACAACGACCTAGGAGCTTTTGGCGTAAAGAAAAAAGTAAAATTTATCCCTTAATTACATTCACTTTTATAGACTACAGAAAAACTTACAGTGTTCGAGGCGCGACACAAGAATTTGACCCGAAGCAACAAGCATCTTATCGCGCAAGTTTGTAAGTTTTCTTAGAATAAATTTTGTTTTTTTTAGCAAAAAGGTCCAGTCTTGAAACCTAACGAAGTGGTTCGCCGATTCGGCGGTGTCGCTGAATACCGTGCCTCGGAAGGGAAAACGGTAAAAATCCCCTATAAAGGAGCGGTTTCCGAAACAGTAAAAGATCTTCTGGGCGGAATTCGCTCTACGTGTACGTATGTAGGAGCCCACACCCTTCGTGAACTTTCCAAAAGAACAACTTTTATCCGTGTGCAGGAACAGGAGAACCAGATATTTACAGGCGAATAATTTTCCGTTATGGTTTTAAACTTATTAATAGGGACAGAGGTTGACAACCTGCTCAGCTTTTCATAAAGGCTGGTCAGGTAATTTGTTTTTTATCCTATGTTTTTCCATAAACCTGGTCAGGTTTTTAAAATGGCTGGTCAGGTTTTTAACGACGGCTGGTCAGGTTTTTATAATTTCACAGTACGATCTTTAAAATTAGAGGTTAGAAGTTAGAGGTTAGATGCTAGATGCTAGACGCAAGATGCTAGATGTTAGAAGCTAATAAGCAAAAAAGCAAATTTGCTAATAAGCGAATAAGCAAATTTGCACATTTGCCCTAATTTCATCCTCTTAATGATAACCTACGCCTCTAAGAAGGTAACGACCTAGGAGCTTTAGGCGTAAAGAAAAATTTCAATTTCTTATTGCTGACCAGTTCTACGATCGCTACAGCCTAAAACCGATTAACTGATTAATCGATTAATTGATTAACCGACTAACACGCATTCAGGTATTAGAGGTTAGATGTTAGAAGTAAGCTAATAAGCGAATAAGAAAAAAAGCTAATAAGCAAAAGAGCAAATTCGCAAATTCGCAAATCAGCAAATCAGCAAATTCGCTATTTCTTCATCACTTTCCCTGCCGTAGCAAAATCATCACCCTGCAGCTTCACATAATACACTCCGGTGGCAATGCCAGTCATATCGATGGTATAGTTTCCGGTGAATGTACCTTGCTTCATCAGCCTGCCGTCTGCGGTGATGACTTCGTAGCTGGTTAGCCTTTCCTTGGTTTTAATATAAAGAACATCATTTACCGGATTCGGGTAGAAGACTACATCTGTTTGTTTTACCGGGGTTTCTACGGTGTTCATTTGGGTACATGAAGACGAGGTGGCCAGTTTGGCGAAGAAAAACTGGGATTTCCCGCTCATGGTATTGCCATGCAGATCGGGTACGCCGTCGTTGGGATCCAGAAAAAGACTACTGTGTTTGAAACCGCCTACCACGTAGTTGCCGTCCTGATCCACCGCCACTGCGGTCAGTTCATCCATCGTTCCGTAGCCGCTCAGGATGTCATGAGCACCCAACACAGCGCCGGTATCTTTATTTAATCTTACCAGCAGAGGGTCACCATTATCGTTAGCTGGTCTCACCATAGGGAAACTGCCCCAGGTATCGCCCACGCTTCCTTTAGCAAAAGCTACCTCATTGCCGTTAAGCACCAGTCTGCCTTTACTGAATTGATAGCCAGTTTCGGTAACGGGTGTTGAATAACCGGTGGCAATCGTATGCCATAGGATATCACCATCAGAATTCAGCTTTATTACAAAAGGGTTTGTATTACCTGTATTGGGCAGATTGTAATTAGGATTGGGTTGATGGGCCAGTTTATTGAAGGTGACCGGTTGAGAGATATTATTGACTGTTATAGTGGTGTAAAATCCTGTAACATAGATACTCCCACTAGCATCCATAACAATGTCATCTATACGGTCTCCCGGTATCGCATGAGTGTTATCAATTTCTCTCCGCCATACTTCGCTTCCCGTACTTCCATTAAAAGCCAGCAGATAGGCGTTTTCATTGAAGGGGACTCCTCCGTAGGAAAAATCTACATAGGTTCCGGATCCGCCGGTCATGCGTTTTCCTGCCAGATAATACCGGTTCAACACCTCATCAAATACCAGATTTACTTTGCCCTCGCCTAATCCCTGAGTGATAGATCCTGTTATTGGCAGCAGTAATGGGTTAAGTTCAGGAGTCATATTCCCGTTGTCATAAGCAAACTTTACCAGATAGTACTGATAAGAATCTGTAT
>JAEYOX010000023.1 GCA_023411265.1 Bacteroidota bacterium
ACCAAAGCCCGTTCTGCCCTTCTGCAGACTGTTCTGGCAATATGAAGTGCTGTAGCTGCTTTTCCGCCTCCAGGAAGAATGAAGTATTGTAACGGTTCCAGATTCTCATCCAGTTCATCCATCCACTGCTCCAGTTCTTCAATTTCCTGATCAGAAATAATGAGCGGAAGTCTCGATTTTCCGTTGGCCAATGTTAATTTATCCGCCGGTGTAGCCGATTCGGAACCCACGGTGAAAAGATCAAACTGAATTTTTTTAAGTTGCTCCGTTAATGTTGAATCCTGAATTTCACTCTTCGCCTTTCCTATAAAAGCATTTAATTCATCAATGGTTCCGTAACTCTCCACTCTTATACTGGCTTTTGAAACTCTGGTTCCGCCGTAGAGGGCCGTTTCTCCTTTATCTCCGGTTTTCGTGTAAATTTTCATTGGACTAATTTACTGAATTTCGAATCAATTTTTTACTTTACTGCTTTTTTACATCAACAAACTGATATACTGTACCATTTTTCGGATTGAAAATGATGGTGCTGGAATGCGGAAACCTTTTCACTTTATAATATTCGTCAGTCGGATTATTTTTCAATTCCTCAATGACTGCACCTCCAAAAGCATCAGCGGGAAGAAACTTTTCAAAAAAACTTAATTTTTCGATGAATAATGCGCCGTCTACTTTCTCGAAACTCTTCATTGATTGTGCTTCATCAGCAGTTTCTTGTTCATACAGCATTTTCAGTAATGCGTCTTTATCGGTAGTTTTATATTTAAAAAAGTAAAACGGAGCACCGTTAGGGAAAACCACTTTCTTTCCGGTATCTTCCTGTACAAGATCTGCCTGCGCATGCGGAAAAACACTGTCGAAAGATATTGCTTCGGCATCCACTATTTTTCCCAGTTGATCTGTAACCGCATTCTGAATTAAATCTTCTGTTTTCTGCTGTACTTTTTCCTTGGTACTGGTCACGGTGTTATTGACTTTTTCTTCAATTTTGGTGCATGAAATCAACAACAAACCAAGAATGCCGACTCCGATGAACACTTGTTTCATAATGATAAATTTTAGCGTGTAAAGAACGGAAAAAAGTCTTTGTGTTGTGCAGCTGACATGTTTTATTTGTAAGCGTTCACCATTTTTTCCAGATTCAGGCTTCTTGCGGAAGCGTCGAAAATCTGCCTGTAAGCCCCGTTCTCATTGAATAATTTTTCGTGAGAACCATGTTCTACCATTTTGCCGCTTTCCAGAACATAGATGGTATCTGCATCCAGAATCTGAGACAGCGAATGTGAGATAATGACCACAGTTCGGCCTTCTTTGATGGCATCTAACGAATTTTTAATTTGTTCAGTGGCTACTGCATCCAGACTTGCAGTGGGTTCGTCCAGGAAAATAACCGGTGGATTTTTCAAAAAGAGCCTTGCGATAGCAATTCTCTGCTGCTGTCCCCCGGAAAGTTGGGTTGCATCATGCGCATATTGTTCCGGAAGTTTGATAATCTGATCGTGCAGATAGGCTTTTTCTGCGGCCCTTTGTATTTCACTGAAGGAAGCGTTCATATTTCCATAGCGGATATTGTCTTCTATACTACCCTGAAAAATATGGTTTTTCTGCAACACGAGTCCAATATCATCTCTTAGAGAATAATTATCATACTCCGAAAGCGCGATTCCATCCAGCAGAATTTCACCGGAATCCGGATCATAAAATTTACAAAGCAAATTAATGACTGTCGATTTTCCCGCACCGCTAAGTCCCACTAAGGCGGTGGTTTTTCCTTTTTCGATTTTCATAGAAACGTTATGTAACGCGGTGGCACCATTAGGATAGGAGAAGGTTACATTTTTCAGTTCAAATGTTCCTTGTATCTCCGGCGACTTTGTTCCGCTTACTTCTATTTCCCCATCGGCATTTAAGATTTCAAAATATCCTTCAGCGTAGATTATAGCATCGTTCATATCGTCATAAATCCTGTGAAGCTGCCTAATGGGAGCTGATACATTCCCGAAAAGCATGATGTGAAGCATAATGGCACCAATAGTCATTTGCTGACCAAGTACGAGATAGACCGTGAGAAGGATGACTAAAACAATTCCGAACTGTTCTATAAATGTTTTGAGTCCGTCATACACAAAATTGGTTCTTCGTGTGTACAGCTGGCTTTCCATGAGCTGCATCTGAAGATCATACTGTTTTTTTCCTTCAAATTTTTCACGGACAAAACTTTTAATCACCATGATAGAATTGATAAGATTCAAAAGCCCGGAAGTTTTTTGCTCTCTCTGATTTCTAAGCTGCCTCCGCACACCGCTCAACCTTTTAGCTTGTAATGAACTCACCCAGAAAAAAACAGGTATCACAAAAGTAGAAACCAATCCAACATAAACATTCTGAATATACATTACCACCAGGGCAATAGCAGCATTGGCAAAGAGGGGAAGAATATCAATGAAAAAGTTCTGAACCAGCCGCGTAAGACTCTCAATACCTCGGTCTATTCTTGTCTGAAGTTTTCCGGAATGGTGATCTTCATCCGTAAAATAAGAAACTCTGTAGTCCAGAATTTTGTCTATCACTGTTTGCGCCAGCACAGAACTGGTATTGATTCTTATTTTTTCACCATAAAATTTCTGCCCGAAATTGATGAAAATATGTACCAGCTCTTTACCCAGAAGAATGGATGCGATAATAACCAAAATAGGAATCCCTTCGGACATAGGATCCGGAAGTTTCATAATTTGCTCCACCTCGTCAATCGCGTATTTCAATACGAGTGGATTGACCTGTGCTGCGAGCGCACCGATAAAAGTAAGACCTAAGGTTCCGAAAATCATCCACCTGTACGGTTTGATGAAAGGAAGAATCTGCCGGTAAATCTCTAGCAGGCTGACGGTTCTTTGAAATGGTTTTTTGGCCATAGGCAATTAATGAAAAAATAAAAGAAATGAATCTATAGATCATCCAAAAACACACCAAAACAGTAACTCCGGGCTTTTCAAAGAATTCCTTTATGCCGACAGGAATATAAGCGTTGTGGAAATTTTACCCTTCAAAGGAATAG
>JAEYOX010000109.1 GCA_023411265.1 Bacteroidota bacterium
ACTCATCACAAAACTTGGGTGTCCTGTTGCACAACCCAGATTCACTAATCTTCCTTCTGCAAGAATAATGATATCGTTTCCATCTACGTTATAAATATCAACCTGAGGTTTAACGGTAGATTTTGTATTTCCGTAATTTTCGGTCAGCCATTTCATATCGATTTCGTTGTCGAAATGTCCGATGTTACAGACGATGGTTTTGTCTTTCATTTTTTTGAAATGTTCACCTCTTACGATATTGAAATTCCCTGTAGTCGTGATAATGATATCCGCAGTTTCGATAACGGTGTCAAGTTTTTTCACTTCATAACCTTCCATTGCAGCCTGCAATGCACAGATCGGGTCGATTTCAGTAACGGTAACGATAGATCCTGCACCTCTGAAGGAAGCGGCAGTTCCTTTGCCAACATCGCCGTATCCGCAGACAATCACTCTTTTTCCGGCAAGCATCACGTCAGTAGCTCTTCTTACAGCATCCACTGCAGATTCGCGACATCCGTATTTGTTGTCAAATTTTGATTTGGTTACAGAATCGTTTACGTTAATAGCAGGCATTACCAAAGTACCGTTGGCCATTCTTTCGTACAGTCTGTGGACTCCGGTGGTGGTTTCTTCAGAAAGACCTTTAATCTCTTTCGTAAGTTCCGGATAACGGTCGAAAACCATATTGGTAAGGTCGCCACCATCGTCCAGAATCATATTCAAAGGTTTTCTGTCTTCCCCAAAGAATAAAGTCTGCTCGATACACCAGTCGAATTCCTCTTCGTTCATTCCCTTCCAGGCATACACCGGTATTCCCGCAGCAGCAATTGCAGCAGCCGCGTGATCCTGAGTGGAGAAAATATTACAGGAAGACCAGGTTACTTCTGCGCCAAGAGCAATCAGCGTTTCTATCAGTACAGCAGTCTGTATCGTCATATGCAGACATCCCGCAATTCTTGCACCTTTCAGTGGTTGCGAAGGTCCGTATTCTTCACGAATCGCCATAAGACCAGGCATTTCCGCTTCAGCGAGTTCGATTTCTTTTCTTCCCCATTCGGCAAGAGAAATATCTTTTACTTTATAAGGAACGTATTGTGTTGTAGTGTCCATCTTATTGAAATATTTGTGCAAAAATACAACAAATTCCTTTAACTGATTTTCTTCATCCTACGGAGAGCAAATTTAATTTCTACTGTAAAAAAATGATTTGTCCGTCTTCTACCCGTCTTTTCTCAGTACGAATATTCCAAAGGCTGGTCAGGTTTTCCTATTTTCACCGTACGATTTAATAAAAAGCTGGTCAGGTTTCACAAAAGTCTGGTCAGGTTTTAAAAATGTCTGGTCAGGTTTATGATGAAGCATAAGGTATGAAAAGTGTTGTCCGCTATTCTCGGGAAATGCGAAAACAGCATGAAAAAAATAAAGTTTTGACTATATACTTAAACTTTCGCAAATTTGCAAGGTTTAAAAGTCAAGAAATATGCCCTTCTATCAGGATTTTACCGATCAAAATGCGACGATTCTATTCTGGAAATATGATGAGCAGGACCGGTTTAATCATGAAGAACTGATAGAAGCTGAAAATTTTGGCAAGGTAGAAAGCTATCATCCCAAGAAACTTCTGGAGTACCTGATGATTCGCCAGATGCTGAAGAAGTTGCTACCTGAGCATAAAATTCTCTACAAAACCATCGGGCAGCCGTATCTTTTTCCTAAGGATTATTATATTTCCATCACTCATTCGTTTCCGTTTGCATCTTTAGCAATCTCTAAAAAGAGGGTAGGGATTGATATTGAACAGATCATGCCTAAAATTCTGAGAATTAAGCATAAGTTTCTGCATCCTTCAGAAATTCCGTGGACTGAAAATGAAGATGAGGTGAAATTTCTGACGGTGATTTGGGTCATCAAAGAAGCTTTGTACAAACTGCATCCGAGTAAATACTGGTCTTTAAAAAAACATTATGAAGTGGAGCAATTCAGACTTAATAATCTTTTAAAAGTTCGATGTCGTGTATTTGATGAAAGTTTCGAAGATTGTTACGAAGCCACCGTTACTAAGATTGAAGATTTTTATTTTGCCATTATTGAAGAACAGCATCAGATCAGTTTTAAGATTCCACCGAAGGATGTTCTCCATCTATAACTGCGTATTTCTCGGTAACTTTTCTTTGTTCCAGCACCACATCATATAAAAGTTCTAATATTTCCTGAATGCTGGTGAGTTCGGTAAGTCTTGATATCTGGTTAGGATCTCGGCGATCAAAGAACTCTTCTTCCAGAATTTCCTCCTTTCTTTTTACCAAAAGCTGCTGAACACGGTCATCTGTTTTTATGGGAATCCATTCAGAATCCGCTTGGTTTTCCCGGCCGGTCAGCAAATCCAGCGTCTGGCTCAGTTCAGCAACAATTTTGCGCTCCCAGTTTTCGAAATCAATTTCGGAAAAATGATGGGGAGATTGGGAATACTGCGCCAGGGAAGCAGTGTAAGCGGTAATTAAATGCGATGTGGTAACAAACTGATGTACACTTTCCATCTTCTTCTGTTGATTCTTTGGGTCGGAAAGCATCCGCTGAAAACTGTCTGAAAGATTGGCCAGACTGATGATGGCGTCTTTTCTTCTCATTCTGTATTCTTCATCATCACTGGTTTTGTATTCGATTTTTTTCATCACATTTTTAAAATACATGATGTTAGCCAAAGTTGATTTTTCCATCAGTTGGCTGTTCTGGGTATGTTCCCAGACCGGAAGAATAAAATAGGACACCGCAGCAGCGATAATGCCGGCAATGGCGGTGTCCAGAATCCGGTCACGGAAAATAAGATTTACATTTCCGGGATTCAGAAAATTAAAAGTGATAAAAATATAGATGGTCATGAAGAAAACGGCGGTAGCATATTTTTCTTTCATGAGTGTGAAGCACAGTAACATAGAGGCGAACAACAAACCGAGAAGCAAGGTGTCATTTTCTACAAAAATAAGCAGCAGATAGGCTGCCACAGCACCGGATGCGGTCCCGTAAAGCCGCAGCAGATTCCGGTGTTTAGTTGTACTGTATGCGGGTCTCATGATAGCAACAATGGTGATGAGAATCCAGTAGGAATGGCCAATTTCTGAGGTTCCCAACAGTGAAACAGCATACCCGATCAGCAAAGCTGTCGTCAACCGGACCGCATGCCGGAAATGGGATGATTTCAAAGAAAGGTGATTGCGGAGTACTCTTGAATTGAGCTGTTCCTGTTTCGGAACAAATTTCTCATAATCCAAACCGGAGGAGAGACTTTTTACATTCCTGAGATCCTGAGAAAAAACCTTGTGGATGATTTTAACGTCATCAGCCACCTCGCTCACTCTGTAAAGAATGAGCCGCAGTGCCATGAAATTTTCTAAAGTTTCCGCCGACATTTTTCTCTTGCGCAGGTGAAAATAGATATTGTACACCTTTTGAAGTTCCGCATCAATATCTTTGGAAGGATGGCTTTTGGTTCCGCTCTGCAAGGCAATTCCGATATCGGTCACCTCTTCTGCGAGGTCGTTCAGAAAACGATGAATAGCAGGAAGTATAGGGGTTTTCCCGAAATTTGCGTGTAAATTCTCGTAATTCTGATCGCTGGTGATCAGCTTTTCATAAAAATCGATGGCATTCAGAAACATCAGCATGAGAAGCCGGCTGGTAGTGGTAGCTTCGTTTACAATGGTTCTGGTCTTGAAAACCATTTCTCTTGTTTCTTCCTGTAGATTCTTTATCACGATCTGCTTGGAAATCACTTCCTGATACAGTGCATCCAGATCTGCATTTCTTTGATAAAATTTTGCTTTTATTTTAAGATATTCCGCCAGTTCCAGATAGTTTTCGCCAATCATCTGACTAGCAAGTTTGTAGGGTTGAAGTCGTGAAACCAGCAGGAAAATCAATAAAAACCATATTCCACCGGCGATAAATGTGATAATATCCTTAAACTCCCAGGTTTGAGAGAAATGTACATCAATAAAAATTGAAAAGACCACCAAAGTTAATCCGCCCACTGCAGCCAATCTTTGTCCATATACACCTAAAAGAGTGAAAAACATCCCAAAGGTCATAATACCTAAGAAAACCAAGACAGGGTAGCCCTGAATGAAACTCGCGACAGAGATGACAGTGAAAAAGGAAATGATGGCTAAAATAAGGGAATTCCTTCTTCGGATAAATGGACCAGCCATATCGGTAAGTCCTACGAAACTGGTGCCCAGCGGAAATAAAAAATATTCTTTTAGCAATCCGAAATAGGCCAGAATGATACTGGGGATAATGATCGCCAACGCAATTCTAGCCCCCGAGTAAATATACTGGCTGGTAATAAATTTCTGTATTTCGGATTTGTAGCTCAAGAAAGTGAAGGATATGTTTTACAAAGTTAGCCTAATTTACAAAAAAAGCCCCGTTTCACGGAGCTTTGTATGGTGGATATATTATTTTATTAATAATCGTTGGCGTTCATCGTCTCATCACCGATATGCCAAGTGAGACCGAATCTCAGAGTATTGTCTAATGCTGTATTCAGTTTTGAGGTATTAATCAGGTAAGACACATCAAGTGAGAAAGCGTTGTATTTTAATCCTACACCCGCAGTTGCGAACTGTCGCGCACCTTGTTCTTCACTCTCATGGAAATAACCGCCTCTTACAAAGAATGCGTTATCATAAGCATATTCCAGTGCTCCGGAGAACATAATGCTGTTAGGATTATTGAAAGATTTTCCTACTCCTTCCAGTACTCCTACATTCGGCACTTCATAAATAGGTCTTTCGGTTCTTGGATCAATTCTTACCAGTTCAGCACCCGGAA
>JAEYOX010000012.1 GCA_023411265.1 Bacteroidota bacterium
TTCCGGTCCGCCGAACAGCTGATGCAGGAAATTAACTACATTATGACCAACGACATCAAGCAGGGCGGCGAATATCAACTGACTACCGCTCTGGAACACCTTCGCGCAAAAGGCAGTAAATTCTCCCTTGGGAAAGTGGACGACTGGATGGATTGTGGCAATAAAAACGCCACCGTGGAAACCAACGGAAAAATTCTGGATTATGAACGACACGAATTCATGATCTTCCCCGACTCGGCTAAAATTGAGAACAGCCTCATCATACAGCCGTGCTTCATCGGTGAAAATGTGGTCATCAAAAATTCAAAAATCGGCCCTTGTGTATCCCTGGGGAACGGCACCCGTATTGAGAATTCTAATATTCAAAACTCGCTCATTCAGGAAAATACCCTGATTGATCATGGAAATCTCAGTAATTCGATGATCGGAAATGCAGCACAGTATTTCGGCGTTTCCAGAGAAATTTCGCTCGGCGATTATTCTGTGTTGGATTTTCATTCCAAAGACTGATTTTTCTTTGAAAATATTTTTGCCTTCGCTTTTAAACCACACAAAACAATTTGTGTGGTTTGGCGTTAATATTGTAAAGTTAATACGCCAACTTATAACATTCACAATCAGATGAAAATACCCTTATATATCCTTCTGTCGGTTCTTTTTCTGGGTGCCTGCAAAGCAAAAAAAGTGGTTGAAACCAGCAATACTGCAGACAGTATTGCGATGAATCTGCCCAAAGACCTCAGTAAACCGATGAATGCGGATCTCACTTTTTACGAAAATGTGCTGCTGCCTCCACAATTTGAACAGGTGAAAATATCGGCTAAACTGAATGTGGAGACGGACAAAACATATCTTCCTACGCTGGATGCGACGATTTATATTGAAAATAATCAGAAAGTCTGGATGAATTTGACCGCTTTTTTCATTAATGTTGCCCGTGGTATAGCTACACCAGACGGCATCAAAGCGTTCAACAGGGCAGACAGAACGTATATCGATTCAGATTTTGATTACCTGAACAGCCTGCTGAATACCAATTTCATCAACTATAAAAGTCTGGAAAAAATGCTGATGGGAAGAACCTTTATCAGAATCAGCAGCCGCGAATTTATGCTTACCAAAACCACGTCCGGTTATAAAATGGCGTCTGTAGTTAACCAAAAAATGGAAGCCAACGGAAGCCTGAGGGAATATCAGGTAGAACTTTACTATGCCAACAATTACGATTTGATGCAGGTAATTCTGAAGGATGTACACTCTGATGATGCCCTGGAAGTAAGCTACAGCAATTGGGAAAACTTCCGGAATTACCGTTTGCCAAAAAATGTTAAAATAATTATAAAAGGGGCAAATGCAGGGCAGATTATGTTGGAAAACACGAAATTTGATGATTCTAAAATGAATACCCCTTTTTCCGTTCCCGGAAGCTATAAGAAAATAGAAATCTGATGATAAAAAAAATTGGTCTTTTAGGTGCTGTTTTATTGTTCGGAATTTTATTTGGCCAAAAAAAAGAACAGCTGCAGCAACAAAATGCAGAATTAAAAAAACAAATAGCCGGAATCAATTCTCAACTCGCCAAAACCAGAAATGAATCCAGACTTTCCGTCGCCTATCTAGAAGGAGTAAAAAAGAAAATAGAACTGCGCGAAAAAGTATATCGGAATACGCAGAAAGAAAAACGTTTCATAGAAGATGATATCTACCTTCGCCAGCTTGAAATCAACAGACAAAACCGCGAGCTGGCCGTATTGAGACAGAATTATGCCAAAGTTTTGGTAAACGCTTATAAAAACAGGGATCTCAAAAATAAAGTAACCTTTATCCTTTCTTCCCGAAATCTGGGAGAAGCCATACGAAGAGTACAATATCTCCGCTTTTATTCCGATTATCAGGACAAGCAGGCGGCGAAAATTTCTCAGGCTGCCGATCTGTTGAAAAGATCCATTGAGGAAAGATCCAAATCAATACAGCAAAAGGAAATTCTTCTCGCCAATCAGCAGAAGGAAATTGCGACCATAAATGCAGAAAAACAACAGAAAGAAAAACTGCTAGCCGAATTTAAAAAGAACGAAACCACCCTCACTGCGGAACTGAGGCAGAAACAAAATCAATCCAGAAAGCTGGAGAGTGAGATCCGTTCCATTATTGCTGAAGAGATGAGAATCGCTAAAGCAGAGGAAGAAGCAAGAAAAAAAGCCGAAGCAGAAAAAATACGGCTGGCCCGGGAAGCTGCTGCGCGGGAAAAAGCCAGAATAGATGCTGAAAATAAAGCAAAGGCTGAAGCACTGGAAAAAGAAAGACTAAGAGCGGAAGCAGAAGCAAAAAAGGCAGCCGAACTGATGGCTAAAAAAGAGGCTGAAGAAAAGAAAAGAGCTGAAGATGCGGCCAAAACTGCAGCTACAGCAAGAGACGAAGCAAGAAGACTGGCTGCTGCAAAAGAAGCCTCGGAAGCGGCAGAAAGATCGAGAATTGCCAATGAAAAACTGGCAGCCGCCAAAGCTGCCGAAGCGGAAAATGTTCGCAAAAAAGAAGCCGATAAAAAAGCGGCCGATACCAAAGCGATGACCAGCTTTGGGGTCTCTTCCAATGCTGCAGAAAGTTTCGCACAGAACCGTGGAAAAATGACCATGCCCGCTTATGGAAACATTACTCACAGGTTTGGACGGCAGCCACACCCTGTGTTCAAAAATATTGTAGAAGATAATATCGGAATAAAAATAGCGGTAAGCAAAGGTACTGCTGCCAAAAGCATTTTTCCGGGAGTGGTTTCCAAAATCAATTTATCTTCGGACGGTTCGCGTTTTGTCACCGTTAAACACGGCGATTATTTTACCGTTTATGCCAATCTTTCCAGCGTTTCTGTAAAACTGAACCAACAGGTATCTGCGGGAACCACCATTGGTATCATAGGTGAAGATTTCGACGGCACTTACACACTGGATTTTCAGATCTGGAACGGAAAAACACTTCAACCAATGGACCCGATGGCTTGGATTAATTAAAAATAAATTAAATTTGTAAAAAAATTTTCAAAATGGGAGGAGTAGGATTAAGAGAAATACTGATTATAGTACTCATTATCATCGTTCTTTTCGGAGCCAAGAAGATTCCTGAACTGATGAGAGGTATGGGTTCGGGCATCAAAGAATTTAAAGATGCCGTAAAAGATGACGATAAAAAGAAAACGGAAGATTCGCAAAAAACCTCCGGAAACGCTAACTAAAGAGGCAGAAAATGAAAACCTTTTCGGAAACTGCCTGGGAAATTTTCAATCTCGCAATAGCTGATTATCACCTTGCCGATGATATAGATTCTCCTGCGAACAACCCATTCCAAAAGGAGAGTTTGGAACGTCTTTTGTATGCAAAAAACTGGATTGATACCGTTCAGTGGCATTTGGAAGATATCATTCGTGATGAAAAAATTGCACCCGAGGAAGCGTTGAAAATAAAAAGACGAATTGACGCTTCAAACCAACAGAGGACTGATATGGTAGAGTTTATTGATAGTTGGTTTTTCACAAAATACGAAAATATTACTCCATATAATGATGCTAAAATTAACACTGAGACTCCGGCCTGGGCCGTTGACCGCTTGTCTATTTTAGCATTAAAAGTGTATCACATGGCTTTGGAAGCCTCTAGAGAAACCGCGTCGGAAGAACACCGCAGCAGGTGTCAGGAAAAACTAAATATTCTCCTGGAACAGAAAAAAGACCTCACGACTTCCATTGATCAATTGCTGACTGATATAGAGAACGGTAAGGTAAAAATGAAAGTGTACAGACAAATGAAAATGTACAACGACGAAAGCCTGAATCCGGTTCTTTATCAAAAGGCAAAATGATGAAAAAAATACTGTTGTACGTTATTATATCTTGTTTCACGCTGTCGAACTGTGCAGTGGAGAAATTTAATTTATCGCCGTTAAACAGTACAATTTCTACTGCTGGCAATACTTTTGATTCTTTTGAAGAAAGATTTGGGAAAACCATTCAGAGCAATGTAAATGCAGCAGAGATCACCAATCTGATTTCTACGTTTCCCAAATTCCGGAGTGACGGCGTGAATACAGAAGTAAACCATTTGAAACATCACCTGAAGAATTATCTCTATGCCTACAGCGCATATGACATCAACGGTAAAAACCGCAACCTGAGAGAAATCGAAAGAACTTATAAAAAAATTCAGAGGCTGAGACAATACCTGAACAAGGATGAAGACGAAATCATTAATCGGTACCTGGTGAGGTTAAAAACCAATCTTTCCGTATTGGAGTCTGCATCTGCTCCTGCCCCATAGTGAACAATTTGTACCATGATTAAAATACAGGCGGAAGCCAATGTTCCTACCGAATATGGTAGTTTCCGGATGATGGCCATCTCAGAAAATGAAAACGACTGGATGCCACACATGGCCATTATCGCCGAAAATACAGATTTTACCCGCCCTGTAAATGTAAGATTCCACTCGGAATGTATCACAGGTGAAGTTTTTCACTCCAAAAAATGTGAATGCGGACAGCAACTGGATGCTGCGATGAAATACCTTCATGCAAACGGAGGCATTATTATTTATCTACGCCAGGAAGGCAGGAATATTGGAATTATCAACAAACTGAAAGCCTATGCACTACAGGAAAAAGGCATGGACACCGTGGAAGCCAATCTTCATCTCGGTCTGCCTGCGGACGACCGCAATTTTGATGTGGCTATAGAAATCCTGAAACTCATGAATATTTCAGAAATCAACCTGATTACCAATAATCCCGATAAAATCCGGTTTGTGAAAAACAGCGACATTATCCTTCATCAAAGAATTCCTTTGCAGATGGAAACAACAAAGGAAAACGAAGGCTACCTGAAAGTTAAAAAAGATTATTTCGGTCATTTTCTGGACTCTCAGCATGACGATTATTTAAAATAATGCATTTCACTTATCCAATAAAAAAGCTGTTTCTCAGTGAAACAGCTCTTATTGTTTTTTTTGCACTTCTAAAGCTTTACCGGTTTGGAATCATCAATATTGTAATGTTGGATAACACTGTCATAATCACTGTAATCCACCTGTGATTTCTGCGCTCCAAAACTTGCTGGTACAATTACCACTCTGAAGGTCTGGTCGTTAATATACTCAGGAGTAGTAGAAAGATCATAGGTACCGCTGGCATAGATAACGAAATCCTGTGAGGAGAAATCAAAATCATAATCCAATTCATCGCCAGAGTTGAAATAAATCGTTCTGGGGATCTGTTGCCATACCGGCTGTCCTGTAGTGGTCGTTCCGGTTCTGCGGTACATTAGAAGCACATCGGAATTATAAATATTCATTGTTCTTGAAATCGAATACAGTCCGTCTGCCGGAGAATAAGTAAGATCTACATTGGCTAAATCATACACAATAGAATAGGTATCATGGTCCACATAATCCCTGTCATCACGGGTATCACAGGAAATCATCCAAAGACCGAAAGCAGCCATCATTACGAAAGTAAGTAATTTTTTCATTTGATATAAAATTTATAACACATCCGATTCAAAACATATACCAACTTACAAAAGAAAAAATACTTTCAGAGAAATTATCGTATTTTTGTTGATATTGTTTTCATTATGAAATCTATCTCACATGTTTTTGCATTCCTTCTCTTAGTGAGTACCGCAACGTCTTTTCGCGGACAATTCACTCCGGAAAATTTCACTGAAGAAGACCGCAAAAAAGCAAATAATTGGGTGAACCAAACCTACAATTCACTTTCGGAAGATGAAAAACTGGGGCAGCTTTTCATTGTTGCACTTTACACCAATAAAGGAGAATCGCACATCAAGTCAGTCAGGAATTTGGTTAATACCGAAAAAGTTGGGGGTTTGATTCTAATGCAGGACAACGCAGAACACCTCATAACTTTGGTGAATGAATTCCAGGGTAATTCCAAAATTCCTTTGTTGATAGGGATGGATGCGGAATGGGGCGTTTATCAAAGAATTGCTACGGCACATAAGTTCCCTTGGGCGATTACTCTAGGAGCCATTCAGGACAAAACTTTAATTTCCGAATTGTCGGCTAAAATTGCTGAAGATGCTGCGAGAATGGGAGTTCACTGGAATTTTGCACCAGTGGTAGATGTGAATACCAACCCGAAAAATCCCATTATTGGCAACAGAAGTTTTGGTTCTGAAGTAGATAATGTGGTAGCCTCTGCTTTGGCATATTCACAGGGTTTGCAAAAAAATAGAATTCTGGCTGCTATCAAACATTTTCCCGGCCATGGCGATACCGATGTGGATTCACATTTGGACTTGCCCGTGGTTTCACATTCAAAAAAAAGACTGGAATCCGTTGAACTCGCTCCTTTCAAGGAATTGATGGACAAAGGAATTGGTGGGGTCATGATTGCTCATTTATATGTTCCCGCTTTGGAGAATGAAAAAGGAATTCCGGCCTCTGTTTCTAAAAATATCATCACCGGTTTATTGAAAGAAAAATATGGCTATAAAGGTTTGATTATAACCGATGCACTGAATATGGGAGCTGTGGCAAAACGCTACCAACCGGGGGAACTGGACGCTCTAGCCTTCAAAGCAGGAAATGATATTATGCTTTTCTCTGATGGTGTAAAGGAAGGAAAGAGGCTAATAAAAGAAGCCATTGCCAAAGGAGAAATTTCACAACACCGACTGGAAGAAAGTGTGAAAAAGATCCTGATGACAAAATATGTACTCGGATTATCAGAATATCAACCCGTGAATCCACAAAACATTGTCCGCGATCTAAATAACGAAAGTCATAAAAAACTGTCGGAAAAAGTGTACGCCAATGCCCTCACTGCTCTTTGGAATAAAAACAACCTTCTCCCCTTTTCATCGGACGAACCGTTGTATTATATTCCTCTGGAAGAAGCACCACACAGCACTTTTCATGGCCAACTGAAAACTAGAGCAAATGTTATTTTAAAAAAACCGGATGAGATTTCAAGTATTCCAAAGAACGCTAAAGTAATCATCGGCTTTCACAAGGATAATTCGACTGCCTATAAACCTTATAAAATTTCGTCTGCAAGTAAAAGAATTCTACGAGATCTCAGCAATAATCACCAAGTGCTTCTTACGGTTTTCGGTTCTCCTTACGCACTTGCGGATGTCGATCTTTCTTCCGTTTCGTCGGTTCTGGTTGCGTATGAAAATAACGACAACTCCATGAATGCTGCGGCTGATGCGGTAGTAGGCCAAACAAAAATTCATGGCAGACTGCCTGTTACGGTGAACAACAGTTTGAAAGCGGGAGCGGGGGTCAATATCAAACCTTTGAGTAAAGAAAAAAAATAATTAAGAAGTCATTCTATTGAACCCTAGTATATGAAAATTGGAATTCTCTGCTATCCTACTTATGGTGGAAGCGGTATTGTAGCAACAGAACTTGGCATGTCCCTGGCGAAAAAAGGATATGAAGTTCATTTTATTTCCAGTAATCTTCCGGCTCGTTTGGATATTACCGACCCTAATATATTCTTTCATAAAGTGAATGTTCAGACGTATCCGCTTTTCCAGTATCAGCCTTATGATATCGCGCTGAGTTCCATGATTTATCGGGTCGTGAATCTGTATAAACTTGATTTGCTTCATGCACATTATGCCATCCCATATGCGTATGCGGCGTTCACAGCAAAACAAATGCTGAAAGAAGAAGGGAAAGACATTCCTTTGGTTACCACCTTGCACGGAACCGACATCACCCTCGTTGGACAACATCCAAGTTATAAACACGCAGTTGAATTTTCCATCAACCAAAGCGATACGGTCACCTCAGTTTCTGAAAGTTTGAAAGCTGATACCTTAAAATTCTTTAATATCAGAACAGAAATTAAAGTCATCACCAATTTTATCGACAATACAGAGTTCCAGGAATGCCACGACTGTCAGCGAAGCCAGTTTGCGCATGATGATGAAAAAATACTGATTCACGTATCCAATCTTCGGCCTGTGAAGCGGGTGGAAGAAGTGTTACAAATCTTCAAAACCGTTCACAGAAAAGTAAAATCTAAACTCATTATTATCGGCGAAGGGCCGGATATGGAAAAAGTAACCCAATTTCTGGAAGAGAATCCTGAGCTTATCGATAAAATAAAACTGCTGGGGAAAGTGAATGATCTTTATAGAATTCTTCAACTATCAGATGTGTTTCTGCTTCCTTCGGAGCAGGAAAGTTTCGGGCTGGCTGCATTAGAAGCCATGGCTGCCTATACTCCGGTAATCAGCTCCAACGCAGGTGGAATTCCCGAGGTGAATATACAGGGAGAAACAGGCTTCCTGGCAGAAGTGGGAAACGTGGAAGCCATGGCCAACTATACTATTAAGTTGCTGAGCGATGATCACCTTCTGGAGAAAATGAAGAAAAATGCTAAGCAACAGGCCATTCGATTTGATCTTCAAAATATACTTCCGATTTACGAAGAAATGTATGCCGGTACTTTGAAAGAGTTTCAGAATAAAACGTCGAATTAGTGCGAAACATTTGGTAATTTCACGCAAAAGCGCAAAACCATGAACGAAAAACTCCTTCAATATCTTTGGAAATATAAGATTTTTAAAAATTTTGATTTTAAAGATACCGAAGGAAATGCTTTAGAAATACTGGATTTCGGAACATGGAACTTCAATGCTGGCCCGGATTTTCTTCATGCCAAAATTAAAACAGGTTCCCTCATTCTGGCGGGCCATATTGAATTGCATCTTCGCTCTTCCGACTGGATTTTTCATAAACATACCGAAAATCCGGAATATCAAAATATAATCCTGCATGTTGTCTATCAGCATGATGCCAATTTAGATGACTTCATCAATAACGGAATTCCCACCCTGGAACTCTATCCCTATATTGACGAACAAACCGTTCAGCAGTACCGGTATCTTTTGCATGAAAGCAAATTTATTCCCTGCGAAAATATCATTTCACCTGAAAAAATTCCGTTTCAGTTTGCTGAAGAAAATCTTCTGAAAAAACTGGATCATAAATCTTCAGAAATCGAAGAGAGCCTGAGGAAATTCAAAAACGATTATGAGGCAGTTCTTTTTCATTGGCTAGCGTATGCTTTCGGGCTGAAAGTGAACGCTCAGATTTTTAAACAAATCGCAGAGAATATCGATTTTTCCGTGGTGAAAAAAAATCTTCAGAATCAGAAACATTTGGAGGCACTTCTGTTCGGGATTGCCGGATGGCTGCAACAATCTCAAGACGAGCGCACTCAAACATGGAAGCGGGAATTCGATTTTATCCAGCATAAATACCAGCTGCCAGAGGTGAATATTCACCCGAAATTCATGCGGCTCCGGCCTCCTAATTTTCCTACAATCAGGCTTTCTCAGCTGGCCCATCTTTACCACCGGGAACAAAATCTATTTTCAAAAATTATTTCAGCAAGAAATTTGAAAGAAATCACTTCTGTTTTCAGTGGGATTAAAGCATCTGAATACTGGGATTCCAGATATACTTTCGGGAAAATATCGGGCAATCCTTCGGAGAAAAAACTGTCTCAAAGCTTTATAGAGTTGATTCTCATCAATGCCGTTCTCCCTGTAAAATATACTTATCATAAATATCATCATGAAAATATTGCAGAAGAAATTCTGAAAATGTACAGCATGATAAAAGGAGAAACCAACACCGTCACAAAAGGTTGGCAGGAACTGGGCATCGGTTTGCCTTCTGCATTGGAAAGCCAGGCATACGTTTATCATTACCAATATTTCTGCGAACCGAAAAATTGCTTAAATTGCAGCATCGGTTATCAATTATTACACTAAATGCACGAGCCAAAGTTTATCTCCGGAATTCGCCATAAAGTAGAACGCGAATGGTTCGGAACCCTCACCCGAATGGGAACTACATTAGGAATTCCCGTGTCCAAACTCCGGGTTTTTTTCATTTATTCCACATTTGCAACGGTAGGATTTTTCTTTCTGGTGTATCTCGTTCTTTCATTTTCCCTGTGGGTGAAAGATATTTTTATTACCCGAAGACCAAGCGTTTTCGATCTGTAAATATGATTCTGTAATGAATTTCTTTTTAATTATAATGTAACAGTGTGACTCTGGTTTATTTTTGCCAGTGAAATTTGTTATTGAAATCCATGGAATTTTTAGTCAGCACAGCAGATGATTTTCGTCTGGAAGAAATTTACCGATCCTATGCCAGCACCTTTTCCGAAGACGAACGCAGAAGTGAATGGCAGTTTCGGCAACTTTTTCAACATCCTGCAGCAAAGGTAATTTCTTTGCTTCATGATGCGACTTTCGTAGGATATCTCATTCTTTGGGAACTTACTGAATGTGTTTTCGTGGAGCATTTTGAGATTTTTCCGGAATTCCAAAACCGTCAACACGGCACCACTGTTTTCAAACATTTGTATCAGAAATATTCTAAAATAATCCTTGAATCTGAACCTGAAACATTGGATGAAGACGCAAAACGCAGAATCCGATTTTACACTAAAAATGGCTTACAGATCATTGACCGAAATTATCTTCAGCCTGCATATGATCAGCAAAAAAATTCTGTTTCGCTGTGGCTTCTTGGGAATTTTCAACCAGAAAACCCTCTTCTTTTGAAGGAAGAAATCTACGATGTGGTGTATTCGTAAAGTGTTTATTTTACTTCGTACTCCAGTTTAATGGTAATGCTGGCTTCTTTCTCTTTAGACATAGTATTGTAGGTTCCACCCCACGAATATTCTTCTGTAGAATTGGGAGCCGTGATCTGAATAACACCCATCGTTGCTTTTTTCAGATTTCCTAAACCTGCACCTGCATTTTCAGCTATTTTTTCGGCACGTTCCTTTGCATCTTTGGTGGCATCGGCAATCATCTGCTGCTTCACTTCAGAGAGTTTTGTGTAAAAATAATTGGGTGGAGAAGAAGTAAATTCAATTCCGCGATTGATAATTTCCGTGATATTTCTGGAGATATTTTCAATATTCTGTACCTCTTTGCTTTCCAGCGACACCGTTTGCGTCAGCTGATATCCCGCGAAAGTGCGAGAACTGTTACCGCTATTATCACTGGAATAATTATACAATTTTTGAATATCAACCGCCGAAAACACCATTTCATCTGCTTTGATGCCTTTGGAAATAAGATAATCGGAAATCACTTTTCGATCTGAAGCCAAATCGTTGTAGGCACTTTGCAGTTCAAAACTGTTTCGGGAGAAATTCCCGTTCCATGTAATGAGATCCGATGTGAATTTCTTAGTTCCCAAACCGGTAACTGAAATGGTATGGTCCGATTTGTTGCGATTTTTTACTGCACTTCCCAAAATGGCAAGGCCGATGACAAAACCTAATGAGGCAATAGCAATGGCGATAATATTTTTACTCATAATTCAAAGATATTATTTTTTGCTTAATAAAAATTAAAATTGAAAATATCCTCAATTATTTGTTATTTCTGTAATCTGCAATTTTGCGTTCTGCTGCCTCCATGAAACGAAAAACATCCGAAGTTGCAGGATTTCCGTATTTCAGAATATGGTGTCTTTCAAAATCACTGAAAACATAAAGGATAAAAAATGAAAACTCAGCTGGAGTCAACTTCAGATCTTCTGTAAAAAATTCAACCGGAATTTCCCGAATCAGAAAGTTCATAAAATCGACGTCATCCCATTGATTTTTCACTTTACCGACTGAAAAACCGGGGCCAACAGGTTGCACAAATTCACCGTGGGCACGAGGAATATTTCTTGGTGAGCCTTTCGCTATATCTTTTGCGATTTCTTCTTTCAAAACTCTTATTTTTTTGGTGTTGCCAAAATGCTGAATATCTTTTTTTAAATCGCCCGTCACCTGATATTGTATTTCCACCTCTTCTATTTCGTATGGAATGCGTTTGACAATAATGTGCAGTGGTTTGTGGAAATCTTCAGCGGAAAGCGTTACGGAAGCTCTTTCGTAACGTGGTGAACTGGTTCGAAGTTCATCTTTCACTTTGCCCCGAATCATAAAATTCCCGTCGCTGTCCGTATGTACTTTTTCATCAGTATTGATATTGATCACCAGAACCCCTTTCAGATCAACATATTCTTCACTTGTCACTTTTCCGAAAACATATTCCTGAGCAAAAACCACTTTGCCAAAAAAGCAAAAAACTAAAATGAGGAGATATTTCACAGTTATTTTTTTCCAAATTTAACCGGAAAAGTATTTCGCAAAATAACTTTAACCGGAGTTAACAAACTTTATCACAATTTTAAGATCTCAAATCGCCACCCACGATCTACATTTAAAACCAAAATTTCTGTAATTTGCAGATCAAAGCAATTCTATGGAAAGTCCTTATATCGTAATCAACGCTTCTGCAGGTTCGGGGAAAACCTACACTTTGGTGAAGCGACTGCTGATGATTTGCCTGAAATATCCGGGGCAACATACCTCTATCCGAAATATTCTGGCACTGACGTTTACCAACAAGGCCGCCAATGAAATGAAAGATAGAATTCTTTCCTGGCTCGGAAAATTTGCCTCGGTGGATTATGAAAGTACCTCCGAACTTATCGAAATCCGCAGGGAACTGGAAGAGGAAGGAGTTCATGTATCCCTTCAGGATTTGCACGAACGCTCAAAAAAACTGCTGGATTATATACTTCACAATTATTCCGTACTCAACATCGGAACCATCGATAAATTTAATTCCAGACTGGTGCGCAGTTTCTCCTACGAGCTGGGATTGGCGAAAAATTTTAACCTTGAAATTCAGTCGGAACCTTTTCTCATAGAAGCTGTGGATCAAATGCTTGATAAAATTGGTGAGGACGAAGATCTGTCAGAAACCCTGATGGATTATGTAAACTACGGGCTTGAAAATGAGAAACGCACCAACCTCAGCAAGACGCTGTATCAATCAGCGAAAGAATTTATTAATGATATTCATTATCAGCATCTTAAAAAGAATCAGGATTTTAACCGAGAACACTATCGCAATTCCACAATGAAGCTGAGGAACGATATCCGGAAACTTCAACAGGAATCTCTAGCTCTAGCGGAAAAATCAATGGAACTTATTCAAAAACAAGGACTTGAAAACGCCGATTTTGCCGGTGGTGGAAAAGTGTGTATTCAGTATTTTTTTGACGGATTTCTGCGAACCGGCGAACCAAAATTATTTGACTGTGAAGAAGACGAATTAAAAAGAATAGAAAAATACCGGGAAGGTGCATCGAAAAAAGGAAAAGCCAAAGAGCATTTAATTCTGGAAATTCTGGATCAACTCATTGAAAACCGGCAAGAGATCATCGGAAATTTTATTGCTGTTCAGAAAAAGAAAAAGATTCTCGGCGCGCTTCTTCCGCTGAAAGTTCATCAGGATATTCAAAAAGAACTGAATGAAATAGAGGAAGAAAACGATGTGGTTCTGCTGTCAAAATTCAATATTCTTATTCATGAAAATCTGAAAAACGAACCTTCGGAATTTATTTATGAAAAGGTGGGAACTCAGTTTCAGCATTATTTTTTTGATGAATTTCAGGACACTTCGAAGCTTCAGTGGCAAAATCTGATTCCGCTTCGCAACCACTGTTTGTCGGCAGAAGGAAATTCTTTCACCCTTGTAGGAGATCCGAAACAGAGTATTTACCGTTTTCGGGGCGGCGACAGCCAACTGATGATGGATATTATCAATCATAAAGAAAAGGAAGAAGAAAAAGCTACCCCAAAAGCAGAAGTAAAAATACTGAAAGAAAACTGGCGAAGCGCACAGAATATCGTCCATTTCAACAATGAACTGTACAGGTTTATTTCAAAAAACCTGAAAGAAGAACACCAGAAAATCTTTGGAAAGGATGCGCAGCAAACCGCAAAGTCCAAAATGACAGGGCGCGTAAAAGTGCATCTTATTGAAAATGATATTAAAGACACTTTTTATCAGGATACTGCGTTGAAAATGCAACAGGATATTCAAGAGTGCCTGGATCATGGATTTTCCTTTTCGGACATTACGATTCTTTGCCGGAATAATTTCGATATTTTTAATTATTCACAAAAACTGGGCAGCCTGAAAGTGACGAAAGGCGGAATGGAAACCAATATAAAAACCATTTCGGAAAGCGGGTTGACGCTCAATATATCCCAAACACTGAATGCAGTTATTAATTTTCTCCGTTGGGAAACCACACCGAATAACCATCAGTTTCTGGTGATGATGATGTACTATCTGAATGAACTGGGGCGAATAAAAATGCATGATTTTACCGCTGAAATCATTGATATATTGGATTTATCGACCCGCAAGGAAATGATTTCCTGTATCGCAAAGAAATACGATTTGAATCTGATACAGGAGGGAATGCCTAGGCTGAACTTGTACAATTATGTGGAGTTTTTTGTAAAAGAGTTTTCAGTAGAAGAAAAAGAAACCGATTTTGTTTTTAATTTCCTTGAAACACTATACGGATTTACGCAGAATTCGGGCGCAGGAATGAAGGAGTTTATTCGCTTTTGGGACGAAGAAGCTCACAAAAAAACCATTCAGGCTTCCGAAAATATTGAGGCTATACAGATTATGACCATACACAAAGCCAAAGGGCTTGAATTTCCTGTCGTGCTGCTACCGATGGAAAATAAAATCAAAGATTCTGCCTTCACAGAATGGTTTTCAACAGACGAAATAACGGGAATTTCCACTGTGAATATGGCCCAGTTTACCGGTAATTTAGGAATATATGACAGCGAAATCCAGGATTTTAACGAAACAAACAGCTACCGCAATTGCATCGACAGATTGTGTCTGCAATATGTTGCCACCACGAGACCGGTAGAACAGTTGATGCTGTACATCCAGAAACCCAAAAAAACCAATTTTCTGGAAATATATGATTTCATTACTGAAAAAAGCACTTCCGGTTCAGACGAATTCGATTTGTATGAAACAAATACTGATATTCTGCAAAAGAAATCTGAGAAGAAAAAACATTCTTTCCGAACCGAGAAAATTCATGGTTTTGTCAATGGAATTTCCAATAAATCAGCTGTGCAAATTGCAACGCCTTCCAGGGCATATCAGCATCGTAATGAAAGTGTGAGAAAAGGAATTTTTTTACACGAAATTCTATCGAAAATCAACACTGCAAACGAGGTAAGTAAGGTACTGGGAAAATATGTACTGGATGGCCTTATCACCAGTGAAGAAGAAGCTGAGCTAAGACATTCTGTACATTCCGTGATGGCAAAATATCCTGATTTTTTTGAAGAAAATATGCAGGTACTGAACGAAAGGGAAATCATGATCAACGAAAATGGTCTCACGGAAATCTATCGCCCGGACAGGATTTTGAGTACCGACAAAGGAATCATTATTATTGATTTTAAAACCGGAAAAGCGGAACCTAAACATCAGAAACAAATAGAAATGTACACTGCAGTTCTAGAAAAACTGGGCAGAAAAGTAATCTCCGCAAATCTCATTTATTTATAAAAAAAGCGAAGAACCAAATGGTGATTCTTCGCAGTATGAGAGAAAAGTTAATCATTAATTTTTGACAACAGTAGCGACTTGACCTTCCAATTTTGTTATGTTATCAAATATCTGTTTGAAGGCCGGAAAAAATTCCTTAGGGAAAAAAGATCCGTTAATAAGAATAGATGATTCGATAGTCAGTTTATTTGGCGCCTCCTTAGTAGCGATGTAATGATACTTAATGCTTTCATCATCCGTCCGGAACTTTTTGGAAGATGGTATACTTTCAAAAACATAACCTTCAGGGAGTGTAATACTAATCTTTTTCACTTTTTCATTTCCACTTAGAAACTCAATCGGTGAAACGCGGGTTTCTTTTTGACTAAAATCGTGATCCTGAGCATACAGGAACAGCATGGGATTGAAAGCTATTTTATTTCCTATTTTATCCACGAAAGTATTTGAATGAAAATTCATGGTCGTTTCAAAATCATCATTAACTGCAGTCGATTTTATATCTGATAAAGTAAATTTATATTTATCCTTATAACCTTTGATAAATTCCTCCTTATTTCTATTGTATATATCATTGACTATCACGGAATATAACTTGGTGTCTTTATCTGAGAAAGTACCTTGAAAAGTAAAGTCGGGGTTTAGTTTACTCTCAACAGTGAGGAATGTTTGACTGATGTCGTTATAAGCGATATCGATAACCTGAGCTTCTTTGCCCATCCGAATCCCGTTATAATTTAACGCCATCGGCGCGATCATGTTGACTTTGGTATATTTTGATGCGGCATCCAGAAGATATTCTTTGCCATTTATTTCCGCAAGTACAACAACATAATTCGGAATGGTGATACTGGGCGAGTAATTTTTCAACACCCCTTTATTAATTGTTGTCAATATTACCGGATCTGCTTCAATGCCAACATCTCTCAACAACATGATGAGAAGTAAATTAATTTCCGCTACATTTCCTGTCTTGGTACTAAGTAAATTTCTTATTCCTTTATCTGTAAAGATCCCCGTATTCCCATTCCAAGTATACTCTTTTTGCACAAAATTCAATATATCAGAAAGTTTATCATGTATTGAAATATTTGATCTGATTTCAGCAGGCAAAAAGTTTTTTACTAGGTTCATTCGATTCATTTGTCGACCAAAATTTTCATCTTCCAATAAGCTCTTTCGAATGTCATCCCAAGTGGTTGAGTAGGACTTGAAAGTACCAAAATTGGTAGAATTTAATTCCATGCGAATAGAAGTCTTATAATTATTACTATTTAGCACAAATTTTTCCTTCTTAAAGGCAGGTACGTTTTCGAATCCAAATCTATGCAATTTATAATCAGCACCATATACAGTTTTGATGGCAGATTCTTGATGCTTTGGCAAAAGGCTTCCATTATAGATAACATTATATCCCAAAGTATTAGGGAAATCAAAAGTATATTCCACATATTGCGCCGGCACCTCATCTTCTATTATAAACTCAGGAATTATTCTTAGAAAATCAGATGGAGAAAGTATGGTATATTCATATTCCAAAACAGAACCATTTTTTACATTGGGAAATGTAAACTTTGCTATTGTAATGGTATTATCCTCTTTAGATTTAAACTTAGAATCCTTTCTCACCTTCTGGACATCAATTTTTCCATTTTCAAAGTTGTATGTAGAAGCCTTTAAATTGGTTAAGGATTGTTTCAGGGTACTGCTTTCATAATATTGAATCTCTTTATTAAAGAAATTCTCTGCCTGATCTTTATTATAGATCTTCACTCTCTCAACAAATTTTTTGGTTAAATTCCCGTTCATATCAATATCATAATTAACAGAACGGTGAAGAATTTCAGCCGGAATTTCTGACCCATCCTTGGGTGTCAAGTTTTTGATATCCTGTTCTTCGAGCTTAGGAATTTTAAGGAAACTCTGTTGCGACTGTGCAAAAAAACAAAGTAATACGGTAAGTAAACTAAAGATTTTGGTTCTCATGAATATTATTTTTTGTAATTAGTAGTTTCGTGTTATCCGTATTCGTTACATTTCTTCGAAAATCATAATAAGAATTAAATTTTTCTTTTGGATAAATTCCTTTTTTAATCGTAAGAATACGTTTTACCTTTAATTTTTGATTGTTCATTAATTCATATTGAACACTATATTCTCCGAATTCTGAAGAAATTTTCGCAGGTGCGGGAAGTTCAGAAAAGATATAGCCTTCCGGAGTTTCAAATTCGATCTCATAATTATCCTGATAAGCGAATGGTGTTTCGAAAGGTAATCTTCGTTCTTCACCTGCAGCTGGGAAACTACTTTCATAAAATGGCATAATTCTGAAAAAAATATCTTCACCTATTTTTTTTGAATAATCCTGCGCTTTTAATGTTAGCTGATACGAAATTTCGGGATGGCTTCTGCTTCCCGTGAAATTATCTATTTTCAAATCATTAATTTTCATGTAATTAATATTATTGATAATAGAATTATGTCTGTCTTTTGTATTCATTTGCAACAAGTGCATATGAAAATCATACTGTCCTCCTGTATAATGAAAGTCCGCATTGGCCTCTATACTGTTATCTGTTTTTATCTTGATATGGGCCTTAATATTTTCTTTACTCCTTTCGGCATTATATACCGGTGTATTGATAAGCTCTATGCCAGTCTCTTTTACGGCCAGAACATTCCTGTTGGTAGTATTGAAAGACAAGTGATTAAATGCAATCTGTTGTGACGTATTTTCCAGCCAAATGTTTCCATTATCCGTTGGTACCATTAGTACTACATGATTTCCCGCCATTTTAGGAAAATCTTTGTCAAAGGTTTCAGAAGAAAAACCGCTTTTAATGATTGCGTAATAAGAAGGAATATCAGCAGCTGCCAATAATGCCCTCATGTAATTAGTCAGAGCTTTGCAGTCACCATATCCTTTTATTCTAACTTCTTCAGTATTCATAGGCTGCCATCCACCAATCCCCATCGCAACAAAAACATATCGAGTTTTATCCTGCATATAGTGGTAAATCTTTCTTACTTTTTCTTCAGTAGATCCCGTTAGACCCAAGCTCTGCACTTCTTTTATAATCTCGGGAGTGACCTGAGTTACGGGTTCAAGTAGATTTTCGTAATACCACTTCCCGAAATTGTCCCAGTTCTGAAGATCTCCCTGCTTTCCTTCCAATGAAAATTTTTCCAGGGAAAACTCTACCTTAGGTTCTAGGTATTCTATAGTAGGAGCATACATTTCATGATTTATTGCAGGAATTGTATGGTATGTATATTCCGTGCCCTCTATTCCTGATGAAACGTTAACTTTACCAAATTCTGAATTGGTAATCTTAGTATTCAATTTTATTCCGGATGTGTTTTTCACACGCCTTCTAACGAGTTCGGCAGAGATATTATAAGCGGATAACGGGGAGAAATCGCCAATAAAAACAGTATTTCTTGAAGTTATTTTATAAGAATACTGAATGGTGTAAGGGTGAGAAACCGATGTCGGATTCAATACCAAAATCCTGTCATCAACATACAATCCAAATGACGGGGTGTGGCTGAAATCTGAAAAATCCTTTTTTGTAAATTTCTTTACTACTTTTCCGTTCTCATCTAACAAGTTAACTTTTATATCATCAATCTTCATCCGTTTATCGTACGGAATCATCACCGGGGCAAAACCGTCTCCGGATTTGTTGAGTATCGTAATTGTGCTTGAAGTAAGAATTTCAATTTCATCCACTGATTTAATATTGTAATCAGAAATTCTTTCCCGAATTACAGCATTAGCATTTTTTTTTAGTGCATCCGGAATCTTATTGGCACTATAATCCTGAGCATAATAAAAAACACTGAGGACAAAGCTAAAAAACAATAATTTTTCTTTCATATCTTATGGATTTCCATCCGGTGTAAATACGCGCTGCGCCAGCTCCTGATCAAACAGGTATAATGCTGAAGGGTTTTCACTCACCATCTTTATTTTGGTCACCAGTTGGGAAGCACTCGCCTCTTCTTCTACCTGCTCGTTGATGAACCACTGCAGAAAAGAAACCGTAGCGAAATCGCCTTCATCATTAGCATTTTTCACAATATTGAAAATACTTTTGGTTACTTTTTTTTCGTGTTCCAAGGCTTTTTGAAAAACATCGATATGGTTTTCAAAATGATGCGGAGGCTGTGCAATAGCTCCCATTCTGATTTCTTCGCCCACATCGTTCAGATAATCAAACATCTTGTCGGCGTGCATTAATTCTTCCTTGCTCTGCACCCTGAAATAATGGGCAATACCATCCAGATCCTGGGCATAAAACCATGCAGACATGGAGAGGTAATACTGTGCAGCATACTGTTCATGCGTAATTTGCTCATTGATAAGATTGGCAATATTCTTACTGATCATAAAAATTGTTTTATCCTCAAAGATAATTAAAATCCGTTCCTGAGCCAACAAAAAAGAGCAAAGAAATAATTCTCTGCTCTTCCTCACATTAAAAATCAAAATTATGAACTGCTATTGTACGGGTTGTATCTTGTCTCTTTTCAGAGCTTTTCTTTTCTTGATTTCCATGCCCGTTTTTTCTTTCATCATTTGTTTCTTTTCCAATCTTTGGGCTTTCCATTGCTCAAATTGCTGCGGCGTCAGGATGGTTTTCATTTCAGCTTCCCTCTCTTTCATTTTCTGCATTCTTTCATTTTTCTTCTGCATTCTCATGTCTTTACTCTTCTCCATTTGGCGTTTTCCTTCAGCTTTGCGTTTCTCGTGCAGGGCTCTCAGCTGTTCCATTTGGGTAGCGTTCAACTGTAGTTCTTTTTGCATTTCTGCGAGGCGTTCCTGCGCTTTCATTTCTTTTTGTTTCAGCAGTTCAGCTTTCTTCTCGGGTGTCATTGGTGCTTTCTGCGCAAAAGCAAAAGTTCCCATTCCGAACATCATCATTGCAAATACCATTTTTTTCATAATACTTCTGTAATTTAATTTGTTACTGCCTTTATGATATAAAAAACTGAAGGAGGTTAAAAAGACCAGGCAAGTATATAATATAAATGAGTCGATCTGGGGTTAATTAGGGTCGGTTTAGTTCAGTTGGAATATTTCCATGAACCCTATTGTTTGTTTTTTCTTCTTAAACATGACATCAGTCAGGTGAACAAACTAGGAAGCAATCTCATTATTAGCTACCTTTATTATAGAAAAAATACAACAGCTGCCGGCGGTTTCGTACGATTCTAAAAACACAAAACAATATGTATAACAGCAAAAAACCCAAGGCTATGACAACAACCACCTCATCAGAATTCTCTGAACACGCATCTTAAAACGAAAGAACGGCTGGCTTTACGCCGGAAAAAAAGGGCAATCACTGTGAAAAATCGCAAATATTGCCGGATGGACGACTCAGGGTGTATTTTTTCATAAGCGATTTGTATTTTTTAATAATCGCAGATCTGAAAACCCTGCTTATCTTTGCAACGTCAAAAAAGACAGAAACACAAATATACAAAATCTCTCAACAAAAAGAAGAATTAAAACACAAATTATGAAAAAAAGATTTCTTGGACTTGCTTTAGTCCTGACAGCTTTCGCAGCAAACGCACAAACTGCAACACTAAATGTAAAACTGAATCCTATTCAGACCCTGATGGTAAACCATGCAAACAATGTAGTAACCCTTGAGTACAAGAACAAAGCTGATTATGCCAACGGAGTTTCTGCAAAACAGGAAAACCACCTTACGGTTTACAGCACAGGTGGATTCCAGGTGTATGTAAAATCAAACCAGCAAAACCTAACAGGTGGCCCTAAAGACATTGCAGCAAACCAAATAAAGCTGACTGCTTCTGCGGGAAAAACCAATGCACTGGCCGGAAACCCACAATACAATGAGGTTGATCTGGTGCACTCTGGTGATAAAGGTGTAATGTTGGTACAGAACAGCGTAGGAGGTGTTGACAGAAATATCGATATTACTTATGCAGCAAAAGGAAACAATGCATTCATTGATCACGTAGGACAAACTGCTGCCACTTATACAACGACTGTAGTATACGAAATCGTAGCGATGTAAGCTTACAAAACAAATGATAAAAACGAAATCCGTCTCACACTGAGGCGGATTTTTCTCTGATAATAAAATGCTTTCCGAGTAGTCCGGAAAAGATTTTTAAATACAGCTGTTTATCAAACCAAAACGCTGTTCGAGACTTCAGGTCGCTTTTAGTTTTATTAAAGATTCGGATTAGGATAAATAGTACAGTGGGAGCAATTCCTTTACCTGTTCGTTTGCTTTATCTTCTTAGAACATGACAGCATTCAGATGAACAGTTGAGGTTTCGTACTATTCTAAAAACACAAGAACAAAGATGTATAACAGTAAAACTAAAAGGCTATGACAAAATCCCATCTCATGAATTGCTCTGAACACTTTACCTTAAAAGAAGAAACGGAACGCTTAAGCCGTAAAAAAGAAGGGTAATTATTGCGAAAGAAATCGCAAAATATTTCCGTCGTCACAGGGTGTATTTTTTCATAAGCGATTTGTATTTTTTAATAATCGTTAACCTAAAAACCCTGCTTATCTTTGCACCGTCAAAAAAGAGACAAACACAACACCACAATTTAACACAAAGAAGAATCAAAACACAAATTATGAAAAAAGCATTTTTCGGACTGGTATTAGGCCTAACAGCTTTCACAGCAAACGCACAAACTCAAGGAACTGCAACACTGAATGTAAAACTGAATCCTATTCAGACCCTGATGGTAAACCCTGCAAACAATGTAGTAACCCTTGAGTACAAGAACAAAGCTGATTATGCCAACGGAGTTTCTGCAAAACAGGAAAACCACCTTACGGTTTACAGCACAGGTGGATTCC
>JAEYOX010000030.1 GCA_023411265.1 Bacteroidota bacterium
CTGTATACCTTCGCCTTCTGATAAGTTATCCGTATTTTTGCTGTTCAAATGTAATAAAAAATGAGACAAGTCAATATAGAACCTACGGCCAACGAAAAAGTAATGAAATTTGTTGCGGAATACAATCTGGTTCCGGGTTCTCTGGAACTGGACAGATCTTCCGATACAGCCGATATTCCGCTGGCACAGGAACTTTTCAAATATCCTTTTGTAGATAAGATTTTCATCACGGCCAATTTCGTAGCTGTCGCCAAACAGGACGGCGTGGAATGGGAACATATTGCCGAAAATCTGAGAGAAGTGATTCAGGATCAACTCCTAGAACATCCCAGAATCTACAAAGAGAAAAAAAGAGAGCTGTTCCCGATTTATGCTGAGATGACGCCCAATCCTGCTGTGATGAAATTCGTTTCGCAGCGGTATATTGTGGAAGGTTTTCTGGAAATAAAATCCAGAGAGCAGGCCGCTCAGATACCTCTGGCACAGGCGCTTTTCGATGAGTTTACCTTTGTGAAAGAGGTTTTCATTTCAGATAATTTCGTGGCCGTCACCAAAGATCATTCGGTAGAATGGCATGAAGTGATGGTACGGGTGAGAGGCTTCATCGCAGATTTCCTGCAGGCGGGCAATACGGTGTCTCTCCTCGCTGCCCAAAAGCACGAGAGTCCGGTAGAGCAGTTGATTAACAGAGACTATACCGAACACGAACAAAGAATTTCCGAGGTGCTGAGCGAATACGTGTCGCCGGCGGTGGAAAACGACGGCGGAAAAATTTCTCTTTTGGAATATGACCCCGAAACCAAAACCGCCAGAATGCTTCTTCAGGGAGCCTGCTCCGGTTGCCCGAGTTCTACGGCTACTCTAAAAGGAGGCATTGAAAACATCTTGAAACAGTTTCTGCCCGATATGGTGGAAAAAGTAGAGGCAGTGAACGGGTAATCAGTCAATTAAAAACAGAAACTTTGCAAACGATCAATACTGCGGATTCTCAGAAACCAAAAAAAGGAATTCTTTTGGTGAACCTCGGATCTCCGAAATCCACCAGCGTGGAAGATGTGAAAGAATATCTGGATGAATTCCTGATGGACGAAAAAGTGATCGATTACCGCTGGATGTTCCGGGCCTTGCTGATTCGGGGTATTATCCTCAGAAAAAGACCTGCCAAATCCGCAGAGGCCTACCGGACGGTATGGACGGATGAAGGGTCGCCGCTCATCGTCATCACTGAAAAAATACAGGAGAAACTCCGGAAACTGGTGGATGTGCCGGTGGAAATCGGAATGCGCTATGCTGAACCGTCCATCCAAACCGGAATCGGAAAACTGGTGGCACAGGGTGTGACGGAAATTGTGCTTTTTCCGCTGTATCCGCAATATGCCATGAGTACCACAGAAACCGTGGTGGACAAGGCAGAGGAAGTGAGGAAAGAGCATTTCCCGGGCATCAGAATCAATTATGTGCAGGCTTTTTATAACCGGGAGGATTATATCGACTGCCTGGCCGAAAGCATTCGCGAGAAACTGCCTTCGGAGTTTGATGCGCTTCTGTTCTCCTATCACGGAGTTCCGGAACGGCATATTTTCAAAACCGATCCCACCAACACCTGTAACCTGAACGACTGCTGTTCGCGCGACAGCAATCCGAGTCACCAGTTCTGCTATCGCCATCAATGCTATAAAACCACGGAACTCGTTCTCGAAAAACTGAACATCCCGAGAGAGAAAGCCATCGTCACCTTTCAGTCGAGGCTCGGAAATGACAAATGGATCGAACCGTACACTGATGAGACCCTGGAAAACCTTCCGGCGAAAGGCATTAAAAACCTCGCCATCGTTTGTCCGGCTTTCGTTTCCGACTGTCTGGAAACTCTGGAAGAAATCGCCATGGAAGGAAAAGAGGAATTTCTGCACGCCGGCGGTGAACAGTTTCATTACATTCCCTGTCTGAACGATGAGGATCGGTGGATACAGGTGGTGAAAACCCTATGCGAAGAAAAATTAAAGGAGTTTTATCTGGTTTGACGAGCGGTGAATTGTTGAGTAGCAAATTTGCTGATTTGCTCTATGGCGTTTTAATATCTTACTTTTTATCTCTCTCCTTATTTAATATTTTTAAAGGAATCGATGATTTTTATCTTACTTTTTGCCTTGACGCAAAAAGTAACAAAAAGGTGCCTCTCTGATTTTTTATTTTTTAATGGAATCGGCGAACCACTTCGTTAGGTTTCAAGACTGGATCTTTTGGCTAAAAAACTTCAATTTCTTTTTTCGTAAAAATCCGAACTCGCGCGAAAAAATGTTTTTGGCTTCGGTTCACACTATAGTGTCGCGCTTCAGACACCGGATTTTTAGCTGAAGAGATCATAGAACTGGTCAGCAACAAGAAATTGAAGTTTTTCTTTACGCCAAAAGCTCCTAGGTCGTTGCCTTCTTAGTGGCTGGGGTTATTTGAGGTGAATTTGCTGATTTGCAGATTTGCAGATTTGCTGAATGCGGGTTAATCGTTGAATTGTTTAATCGATTCATCAGTTCATCAGTTCATCAGTTCATCAGTTAGGGTAGCGAATTTGCTTATTCGCTTTTTTGCTTTTTTGCTTATTCGCTTATCAGCTTTTTCTCTACCGTACCGGTGTTCTGAATTCCCCATAGCCGATCAGCCCGTCATAGTTTCTGCCGAAAGGGCGGTAATACATCATCGCCTGATACAGGTTTTCGGTTTGCCAGAAGTTGCCGTTCACCTCACCGAGATCCACTCTGCCACTCTGGTCTTTTGTGGCAATAATGTAGTTGTAAAAGCCCTGCTTTAGGTAGATTCTGGCGATATACTGCTGCCGGCTTTCATCGTAGTGCATTTGGCTTTCGGGCGTGGGCAGGTATTGGTTAAATCCGCCCAGAACATACAGTTCACGGTCGGTTTTTTCAGAATCCAGAATAAAATGCACCCACGAATAATCTGCCTCCCGGTCTGCATTTCTTTCAATTCCAAGGTCGCTTCTTCTGAAATAAAAGGCACCGTTCACATCGGGCTGGTACTGGTAATTCAGCGGAAAAGCCCACACAGGATGAAGATAAGTGTAATTTTTATTGTCAATAATTTCACCACCGGCCACCATATCAAATCCCTGGATGATATTCTTGTTGTCGAAATAGTAAAATTCATTGTTTCCCGGAAAAGCCAGATCCAGCTGCTGGAAAAGCATCCTGCTTCCCAGCGTGGAGGTGGGTTTCATATTGTTGAGCGAGATATTCCAGTTGTTGTTCTGCATCACATTCAGGGAGATGGAACTGGCATTGGAAATCAGACTCTGGTTCGTGGCCACTGCCTGCACTTCTACCCTTTGGTTGAGTTCTGGATGCCGTGCATCCGCATGTCTGGAAACATTCACCGCCAGCTGAACGCCGTCTTCCACAATACAGAATCTTCTTGTAAAAAGCGGCTGCTCCGTTCTTTCTTTATACACGATAATCTCAAAATTCCCTGAGATCTTCGGCTGCATCTTCTCATTGGGAAACGAGAGGCTGTAATGGGTGTACGGCTGCAGCGTATTGAATGAATACTGAAACTGATCCAGCAGTGCCGTCATACTTCCGCTGGCATATTCGGTGAAAAACAACCCGTCTTCCTGCCAGTTGCGGTCGTAATGTTTAATGGTGTAGCGGTAAATCTCCGAACGGTTCGACAGGTCGTCGAACCTCAGAATAAGCTGCTGCCCGAAGCCGATCACCGGAGTCTGGTCGTTGGTCTGCGGATTAAAAAGCTGAATTCCTTTGATGTCCTGCGCCCATGCGAACAGACTGAAAAATAAAAATATAAATGGTAGTCTTTTCATCCTCACGAAGATAACGATTTTCAGGAGACTGAGAAATAAAATATCCTTTGGAATCTGTATCTTTGTTAAAAACCAATCCATGCTTTCGATACAGTCTTATACTTTTAACCCATTTTCAGAAAATACGTACGTCCTTTATAATGAACACCGCAACGCTTTTATCATTGATCCCGGAAACCTTCCGGATTCTGAAACCCGCACACTGGAACGTTTTATTTCAGAAAAGAAGCTGACCGTTCAGAATATTCTTCTCACCCATGCGCATATCGATCACGTTCTGGGCCTGCAATGGGCTTCTGACCAATATCAGGTCCCCGTATTGCTCCATGAAGCAGAAAAGGAAATCCTGGACCGCAATCCGATGACTGCGCAGCAATACGGTTTTTTCTTGGCACCTTTTCAGGGAGATATTGAATTGATTTCTGAACAACAGATTCTGAAACTGGATGATGATGAACTGATGATCTATCACGTTCCCGGACATTCGCCGGGCCATGTGGCCTTTCACTGTAAGGCTCAGCAAATGATCATTTCAGGTGACGTTCTTTTTCAGGGAAGCATCGGGAGAACCGATCTTTACAAGGGAAATCATGAACAGTTGCTCAGCAGTATACGTGAAAAACTATTTATTCTGGACGACGATACCGAAGTATTCAGCGGTCACGGGAATCCTACCACCATCGGTTTTGAAAAGAATTTCAATCCGTTTTTCAAATAAAAAAAGAAGAGGAATCCACGTTCCTCTTCGCTTCTGTTATGTGGTCTTTATCTATTCTTTCCACTTGATATTACAGCCCATGCTCGGTTTCTGAATTTCTTCCTGAGGTTCGCCTGCCAGAAGGTTTTCAAATGCGACAATCAGGTCTTCGCCGGTAACCTCTTTGGTATTTCCGGGCCGTGAATCATCCATCTGACCGCGGTAAACAAGATCAAGTTTATCATCGAAGAGATAAAAATCGGGAGTGCAGGCGGCATCGTACGCTTTTGCAATACTTTGGCTTTCGTCGTACAGGTACGGAAAATCGAACTTTCTTTCAATCTGAAATTCAATCATCTTCTCCGGTGAATCTGCCGGATATTTCTCCACATCATTGGCATTAATGGCGATAAACTCAATACCTTTTTCCTGATAATCTTCGTACAGTTCGGTAAGGGTATCGATGACGTGCAGCACAAACGGGCAGTGATTGCACATGAAAATAACGAGGGTTCCTTTCTCGCCTTTCAGGTCGTCCAGCGTCTGTATTTCGCCGTTGGATGCCGGATTGGGAAGTTCAAAATAAGGGGCTTTGGTGCCCAGCGCAAGCATATTGGAAGGAGTATTGGCCATGATAAAAATTTTAAATAAGATTCTCCAACAAAGATAAGGCTTCTTCCCGAGAATGCTCAAAATCTACCCGGTGAATATTCATTTCACCCCGATACCAGGTGAGTTGTCGTTTGGCAAACCTTCTGGAGTTTTTTTTGATTTCAGATACAGCAGTTGGCAGATCCCATTCGCCGGCGAAATACCGGAACAGTTCTGTGTAGCCTACCGTTTTCAAAGGAACGAGTTCCTGATAAGGCAGCAACGACCGTGCTTCTTCCAGCAATCCCGATTCCATCATCACCTCTACCCTGCTGTTTATTCTTTCATAAATCACTTCCCTTGGTGCGGTAATGCCGATGCGGATCACCTGAAAATCCCGCGGTTTCCTGGGCAGCGCAATCAGTTCTGAATACGGCCTGCCTGTTTGCCAGATCACATCAATGGCTCTCAGCAGCCGCCGCGGATTGTCCAGATCTACCTGATGGTAATATTTTTCATCCAGTTGCTGCAACAGTTGCTGCAGACCTTCAATTCCTTCGGACTTCCAAAGGTTATTCAGTTTTTCCTGATGAATTTCGCTGGCTTCCGGAAGATCATTCAGTCCTTCGGTGACTGCTTTTTCGTACATCATGCTTCCGCCCGCCATTACCACCACTTTGCGTGCAGCAAACAGTTCTTCCAGTTTCTGCAGCGCATCCAGTTCATACTGGCCAATGGAATAAGCATCCGTTACCGACAGGTGTCCGATGAAATGATGCGGAACCTCCCGAAGTTCTTCCGGGGAGGGTGCAGCAGTGCCGATTTTCATTTCTTTGAAAAACTGGCGCGAATCACAGGAAATAATCTCGGTTTGAAAATGCTGCGCAACCGCTATGGCCAGTTGCGTTTTGCCGATTCCCGTGGGTCCGGAAATGGAAATTAATTTTTTCACATTGCGAATTTAAATCTTTATCTTTGTAAGTCAATACCGTTTTATGATATTATCCATGACAGGCTTCGGGAGATCCGAAGGGGTTTTTGAAGGAAAAAAAATCACCATCGATCTTAAGTCGCTCAACAGCAAGAGTTTCGATCTGAATACTAAAGTACCTTCCCGATACCGCGAAAAAGAATATGACATCCGCAAAATCCTTACCGACCGCATTGGACGGGGAAAAGTGGACTGCTATATCAATCTGGAAAATCTGGAACTGAGTACCGATGTCAAAATCAACACAGAACTGGTGAAAGCGTATGTGGAAGAACTTCGCAGCGTGGCAGATGATGCGCCCGATTTTGAATACCTGAAAATGGCCATCCGCTTTCCGGACGCCCTTTCCACCCGCAGTGATGCTTTGGAGGAAAATGAATGGTTTTTCCTAATCGGCCTTTTGGAAAATGCCATCGTTAAGTTTGAAGAATTTCGCCATACGGAAGGGAAAACACTGAAGCGGGAGCTCACCAAAAATTTGAACAGTATAGAGGAAAACCTACAGAAAATTATTCCTTTTGAGGAAGCCAGAATTACCGCCGTGAGAGAACGGTACCGGAACATTCTGAAAGAATTTGAACATGTGGACGAAACGCGCTTCTATCAGGAACTGGCGTACTATACCGAAAAACTTGATATTTCTGAAGAGAAAGTACGCCTCACCCAGCACCTTAAATACTACGAAGAAGTGATGAACAAAGAGAACTTCAACGGTAAAAAACTCGGGTTCATCATTCAGGAAATCGGAAGGGAAATCAATACCCTCGGTTCCAAAGCCAATCATGCGGAAATCCAGAAACTGGTAGTCATGATGAAGGACGATCTGGAGAAAATCAAGGAACAGACTTTAAATGTGCTGTAACAGGATGGAAAAAGTGATCATCTTTTCTGCCCCTTCCGGCAGTGGCAAAACCACCCTGGTAAAACACGCCCTTTCCCGGTTTCCAAATATAGCATTCTCGGTATCGTGCACGACAAGAGCACCTAGGGGAACTGAAAAAAACGGAGAGGATTACTACTTTCTTTCGCCTGCAGAGTTCCGAAGCAAAATTGCGAATCATGCTTTTGTGGAGTATGAAGAGGTGTACAGCGGGCTGTATTACGGAACCCTGAAAAGCGAAGTGGAAAGGATCTGGAATGCGGGGAAAACCGTTATCTTTGACGTAGATGTGAAAGGCGGTATCGCCCTCAAACAATATTTTGGCGACAAAGCCCTTTCGGTTTTCATTATGGCACCATCCGTGAACGAACTGAAAAACCGGCTGCAGAACCGCGGAACAGATAACGCCGAAACCATACAGATGAGAATCGCCAAAGCAGAAGAAGAACTGAGTTTCAGTTCCGCTTTTGACAAAACCATTATCAATGCCGATCTTTCTGAGGCAAAAACGGAGATTGAAACCACCATTAACGAATTTTTAAACTACTGAAATGAGTACAGAAACTTTAGATAAAGCAAAAGCCAACCTGCCGATAAGAGGATACCTGAAACTGGACGACATCATGATTCC